>JBGSVR010000734.1:0-1786 GCA_041752855.1 Thermosynechococcaceae cyanobacterium | reverse complement strand
TGTGATCTGGTCATTGATGAAGTCTGCCAAGTCTTACGCCATTTATTGACCAGCTCTACCTGCAACAAAGAGGGCAAACGACCCGCTATCCTTGCACGGTTTCGTGACCTGATCAAGTCTGCCCGTCGCGTCATCATTGCGGACGCGGACCTTGATAACCAGACCCTGCACTACCTTAAAGAGCTGCGTCAGGATGGTGCTGAAGTCTTTTTGATTCGCAATGATGCACGGCAGCAAGGATGTCCAATCCGGTTCATCGAGGCACCGGATCGAACGGCAAGCTGTGAGTTATTACTCAAGGATATACGCGACCAAAAGAAGGGGAAGGTGCTTTATGTCACAACAGACTCCAAAACCACCAGCAAAACCCTTTTTCAGCTCATTAAACAGCTCTACCCTGAAAAGCGCGTTCTACTCATTAACTCCGATACCAGCGGGGGAGAGGACGAACGCGCTTTTATCTCTAATCCTGATGAGGTTCTAGCCCAGGACGAATACGATGTCATCCTCTGTTCTCCTTCTGTCGCAACGGGTACCAGCATCGAGGTGCAAGACATCATCACGAAGGTCTACGGCATCTTCATGGGTGTATCCGGCACCGATGCTGACATGGCACAAGCCCTTGCCCGTGTCCGTCAACCTGTTGAGCGCGTGGTCTGGTGTGCCCCTACAGGCCGCAACTTCTGCCAAGTGTCCCGCTCGGTTAACCCACTAGAACTGAAGGGGCATCTTTTTGAGCGCACCACCGTTGCCACCAGCCTAGTCCGCTCATCGCTCAAGGCCGATACTATAAGCTCAATCTCTTCAATCGACTGGCAGTGTGACCCCAATATCCAACTTTTTGCCCAGCTCGGCGCGGCTCAGAACTTTGCGATGTATCACCTACGCGATGCCCTCTATGTGCGTCTAGTCCATGAAGGTAATCAGGTGACTTTAGAACGTTCCCCTGGCGCAGCTCATCTTAAAATCATGCTCCAAGAGTCCAGAGAGGCGATCGCCATTGCAGATGCCCACAGCATTCTTAATGCAGAAGACCTAAGCGCGACTGAAATCTTTGCCTTAGAGCAAAAAGAGGCGACATCCCCTGACGAACAACGGGCGATCGCTAAGCACTATCTCAAAGACTTCTACTGCCTTGAAACCCTCTCTCTGCAAGATATCTTGCTAGACCGCGAGGGGCGCACCAGGGGGGAGCTGCTCAACCTTGAAGCTCAGCTTTATGAAGGGGTGGCTTTAGACCGAACTGTAAAAGCTTTGGAGCGACAGGCTGCATGGAGTCGTTATGTCTGTCCTTGGGATATTTCCGGTACAGAATTAAGACGTGAGATCCGCGATCGCTTAGGACTAACCCAGTTCATTCGCGCAGCCGCGACGGGGTTGGAATGGGCAAAGGCAGACTTAGAAGATATTGCGGCAGTAGCCCGACGATTCGCACCCACAGTGAAAGCCCATCTCAACTTTACTATCAAGGAAGAGATGAGCGATGTGCAGGTGATTCACCAGCTTTTATCCCAGATGGGCATCAAAACCGAGTTCAGATGGTCTGTAAACCACCCCTCATCCCTCGGCAAAAAGATTCGGGTCTATTCCCTTAACATGCACCACTGGGGTATCTGCTGGAGCATTTTAGAGCGAAGGGCACAAAGAAGGGAACGGATAGATGCGGGTGAATCAGAGAGAGCAGGATCACCCACTGGGTTTAGTTCTGTAGACATGGTGGGTGATCCACAGCCCCAAGAACCAGAAACAGCCCCAGATATTAAGGCTGAAAGCGATGCATCCTCCC
>JBGSVR010000733.1:0-1579 GCA_041752855.1 Thermosynechococcaceae cyanobacterium | reverse complement strand
TCACCTTTGCCATCGTCTCGGCATGGACTATCGAGGGGACATCGACAAGGTAAAAGGCGGCGACTTCATTGCTGGGAGCGGTTATACCTTCAGAATCGGGACATGCGTTGATTCCCTTCTGGCGATTGACCCTGAGAAGTTTAGGGGTTGTGATCTCGTCATTGATGAAGTTTGTCAGGTTCTGCGCCACTTATTGACCAGCTCAACCTGCAACAAAGAGGGCAAAAGACCCGCTATTCTTGCAAGGTTTCGTGACTTGCTTCAGTCTGCCCGTCGCGTCATTGTGGCGGACGCTGACCTTGATAATCAGACTTTGCACTATCTCAAGGAGCTGCGCCAGGACGAGAGCAATATTTTCTTGATTCGCAATGATGCACGGCAGCAGGGATGCCCGATCCGGTTCATCGAGGCACCGGATCGGACAGCGTGCTGTGAAGTCTTACTCAAGGATATTCAAGACTTGCCCTCTGGGAAAGTGCTTTATGTCACAACCGACTCTAAGACCACCAGCAAGACTTTATTCCAGCTCATTTCACGGCTCTACCCTGAGATCCGATGTCTGCTCATCAACTCCGATACCAGCGGGGGAGAGGACGAACGCGCTTTTATCTCTAATCCCGATGAAGTGCTTGCCCAGGACGAGTACGACATCATCCTTTGCTCTCCCTCCGTCGCAACGGGTACCAGCATCGAGGTGCAAGACATCATCACCAAGGTCTACGGCATCTTCATGGGCGTGTCCGGCACCGACGCTGACATGGCACAAGCCCTTGCCCGTGTCCGTCAACCTGTAGAGCGCGTGGTCTGGTGTGCCCCCACAGGTCGCAATTTCTGCCAAGTGTCCCGCTCGGTTAATCCCCTAGAACTTAAAGGCCACCTCTTTGAGCGCACCACCGTTGCAACCAGCCTCGTTCGCTCATCCCTCAAGGCCGATACCCTCAGCTCAATCTCCGCAATCGACTGGCAGTGTGACCCAAACATTCAGCTTTTTGCCCAGCTCGGCGCAGCTCAGAATTTTGCGATGTATCACCTACGGGATGCGCTCTATGTTCGCTTAGTTCATGAAGGTAATCAAGTGACTTTAGAACGTTCTCCTGGCACTGCCCATCTTAAAATCATGCTTCAAGAATCCAGAGAGGCGATCGCCATCGCAGATGCCCACAGCATCCTTAATGCAGAAGACCTCAGCGCGACTGAAATCTTTGCTCTAGAGCAGAAAGAGGCGACATCCCCTGAGGAACAACGGGCGATCGCTAAGCACTATCTAAAGGAGTTCTACTGCCTTGAAACCCTCACACTACAAGACATCTTGCTAGACCGTGAGGGGCGCACCAGGGGGGAGCTGCTTAACCTTGAAGCTCAGCTTTATGAGGGGGTAGCTTTAGACCGGACTGTAAAGGCTTTGGAGCGACAAGCTGCATGGAGACAAGCACTCTGCCCTTGGGATATCTCGGGTACAGAATTACGCAGAGAGATCCGCGATCGCTTGGGGCTAACCCAGTTCATTCGCGCAGCCGCGACGGGGTTGGAATGGGTGAAGGCTGACTTAGAAGAAATTGCCTCAGTAGCCCGACGATTC
>JBGSVR010000732.1:0-1660 GCA_041752855.1 Thermosynechococcaceae cyanobacterium | reverse complement strand
ACGGAATGCCTCAAAAATATAGGCAATATGCTGTGGCGCAATGCCCAAACCTGTATCATGAACCGTAATAGATATGCAGTCTGGTGAAATCTCATGTGCCTCAACCCAGACTTTGCCCGTCTCTGTAAACTTAATGGCGTTAGAGAGCAGATTAACTAAGACTTGGCGCAGCCGATTGGTGTCGTTAAACACGACTTCATTTTTCAGATTGACCTCAGTGGCAAGCGTTAACTGCTTTAGAACTGCTAAAGAGCGCATCTCATCTACGGTGGTTGTAATGAGCGTTGCCAAATTAAAAGGCTCTGGTTTTAAGTCGAGGCGATTGGCTTCAATGCGAGAGAAATCTAACACCTCATTGAGCATTTCTAAGAGGTTTCTACCGTTGGTAAAAATGCGCTGCACCATTTCGGTTTGCTTGTCGCTCAAGGCACCCTTACTGGGGCGCATCAGCATCTGAGAAAAGCCCAGAATGGCGTTGAGGGGCGTGCGCAGCTCGTGCGAGATAGTGGCTAAAAAGCGAGACTTGAGTTCTGCGGCCTGGATGAGCTGAAGATTTTGCTCATAAATTTGCTGGCGCTGCTGCTCTAGTTCTTGGTGTTGCTCAACCAGTAGGTCATAGCTTTCTTTAAGACGCTGATTGACAAGAGTGGCCTGCTGCTCGGCTTGGTGAACGCGGAGGGCATTGCGCAGCATCTGGGCAATGCGACCTGGGGAAATTTTAGACTTTGCCAGGTAGTCACTGGCTCCGGCCTTCATGAGGTCTACGGCAATTTGTTCGTCCCCTTGACCCGTTAGCACAATGAGGGGCGATAAAATTCCTTCGGCTCGGATAGACTGAACGAGCGCCAGCCCATCTTGGTCGGGCAGGCGATAGTCTAAAAACACGCAGTCGAAGGGCTGGGTTTTGAGGGTGGTAACTGCACCTGCACAAGTGCCTGCCTCATGAACCTCGGCCTGAACCTGTGCCTTTTTGATTGCTCGACGCACCGCCATGCGGTCTACTTCATCGTCATCGACAATCAAAATCTTAAGGGGGGCGTTATCGGCATCCATAGGCACCTACGGCATCTCACATAAAGACCAGTAGTGATTAAGGGTGGTCATGGTCTGCACAAAAGGCTCAAAGGTAACGGGCTTTAGTAGATAGCCCGCTACGTTGAGGTTGTATGCCTGGACGCGATCGCGATCTTCTCCAGAGGTCGTCAGTACTACCACGGGCGTAGCTTTAAGATCGGGGTCAGCGCGCAGCACCTGTAAAAACTCAAGGCCGCCCATCTTGGGCATATTGAGATCTAGCAAAATCAGGCGGCGCTCTAACGGCACCACGGGGGGTTGTCCTCTTTGGCTCTTCAGCATGTCTAGCGCCTCTAAGCCATTGTTGGCAATAAACAAAGGGTTACTCACGCCGCCTTTTTTAAATGCCCGTCGGACGTTCATCACATCTACTTCATCATCTTCAACCAGCAGTATGTTAATCACTCGCTCTTGCATCTTATATGGACTTAATTTTGGGTATTCGCGTTGAAGCATTTGTGAATACATCAGACTACTGTGATGCCCCCTACTAATTTCTTCTACTAAAGCCGGTTTTTAAAATCTCTTAATATAAATCTTACAAAACGGCTAATTTACTGGCTTCCCTCTAAAGCCAGAGGTTTAG
>JBGSVR010000731.1:0-13172 GCA_041752855.1 Thermosynechococcaceae cyanobacterium | reverse complement strand
CCGATTTGCTTTAGTGCGATCGCCCCTGCAAAGTCTCAAGTTTCAGTTCGTCTCGCCAAGCAAACCCTGACGCTCTATCCCCAAACTAAATCCGTCTCTTTACCTCCCAACTCAGCCGTACTGACCGCCGCAAATGCCCCCAGTACAGCGCCTCAACCTGGACTTTATCAAGGCTGTACCGTCTTTTCCGCCCCAGGCGAACTGGGGAACCCCGTCTTTAATCTGCGTCGGGGGACAGCAACAGCAAACAAGCAAGGCTCTGGCAAAATCACCATTTTGCCCCCCCAATTTATGCCAGTTGCAGAAGTAACCAGTGACGCAGGCGTTGCCCGCACTGGCCCTGGTACAGACTACTCTCGCCTCACCCCGCTACCTAAGGGAACCCAGTCCCAAATCACGGGCAGAGAAGGCGAATGGCTGCGCTTTGATTACGGCGGCTGGATGAAGCAAAGCGAAACACGCCCAGTGGTAAATGGCGTATTGCCGCGTTCCATTATCCGGAGCGTTCGTGTCCAGACCCAACCGGCGCAGACCACCGTTACGTTTCCCCTTCAGGTGCCTGTGCCCGTTTCGGTCAAGCAAGAGGATGATCGATTTATTCTGACGCTTTATAACGCCACTGCCCAAACCGATACCATCGCCCAAACTCCTGACGCTGTGGTGTCGCGCTTAGATTGGCAGCAAATTGCACCATCTCAGGTGCAGTATCAAATCCATCTCAAAAGCAAGCGGCAGTGGGGCTACCAACTCCGCTATGAAGGGACAAGTTTAGTGCTGACTTTACGGCATCCGCCCAAGCTAGGGTTTGGGGCTTCACCCTTAGCAGGCACTACCATTTTGTTAGACCCAGGCCACGGCAGCGCCAACGATCCTGGTTCTGTCGGGCCAACGGGTTATCCAGAAAAAGATGTTGCGTTGGTCGTGAGCAAACTGCTGCGCCAAGAGCTAACACGCCGTGGAGCAAAGGTGGTTATGACTCGTGAAGGGGATGATGACCTGTACCCCAATGACCGCACGAAAAAGATTGAGCAGGTTGCCCCTACCCTCGCCATTAGCCTGCACTACAATGCCCTACCTGACAGTGGCGATGCCTGGAATACAAAGGGAGTAGGTGTATTTTGGTATCACCCTCAAGCCCAAGGGTTAGCCGTTTTTCTGCACGACTATCTTGTCCAAAAGCTGGGGCGATCTGCCTATGGCGTGTACTGGAATAACCTGGCTTTGACCCGTCCGGCGATCGCCCCGTCCATACTCCTAGAGTTAGGATTCATGATTAACCCCAACGAGTTTGAATGGATTGCAAACCCCAAAGCACAAGAACAGCTCGCATCCGTCTTAGCGGATGGCATTACGCTGTGGCTACAGCAGAAATCTTAGAGTTAGCCGAACTATCTTCAGTTTCAAAGAATACATGCATCTGTACCAACTCATCAATCGCATCATTCCACACCAACATCGAGATGCAGCACATTTCTAAACGGTAAATGTTTCAATGTCCAGTTTGTGGGGAAAACTACGTATAGCACCACCTCGGCTTTGTGATGGCGCAGAAGGAAAAAGGGGTTTGCAAAACGTTGGATCTATCCAAAAATGCCAGAAAAAAGGATGAAAACTGTAATTTTAAATCCATTATTTGCCTATTTTTTGGTAGGGATGAATAGACATGAACCAACCGGATGAACCAATTTCAGAAACCCATACCCAGAATCGGGTAATTCCGCTCCATTCAGCACCACTCGTACTCGTGGCTGAAGATGACCGCACCTCGCGTATTATTCTGCGCCAGGTTCTCGAGAAAGAAGGGTATCGAGTCATAGAAACCTCGAATGGCAAAGAATGCATTGCGGCCTACCAAGAATTGCAGCCCAGCCTTGTCCTTTTAGATGGCATGATGCCCATCATGAATGGGTTTGAATGCTGTACTCAGTTAAAAGCCTTACCCGGCAGTGAAAATGTTCCCATCGTGCTTGTGACAGGCTTAGGCGATCAAGCCTCAGTGGACTGGGCATTTGGCGTAGGTGCAACAGACTTTATTACCAAACCCATTCACTGGCCTGTCTTACGCCAGCGCGTCAAACTATTAATTGAGCGGTTTAAGCTTTGTCGTGAACTACAGGAAGCCAATCAAAAACTTCAGCATCTTGCCGCCGTTGATGGCTTATCTCAATTGTTCAATCGTCGTGCGTTTGATAATTTTTTAGTTCGTGAATGGGGACGGATGCTCCGAGAACAGCAGCCTATTTCACTTTTATTATGCGATATCGACTATTTTAAGTTTTACAATGATACCTATGGACATATAGCTGGCGATAAATGCATACAGCTTGTTGCTGAAGCGCTAAGCCATAGTTCTAGACGCCCCAGTGACATTCCGGCTCGCTACGGCGGAGATGAGTTTGTTGCAATTTTGTCTAATACCGATGCCGCAGGTGCAGTGACTGTCGCCCAAAACCTGAAGGAACGCGTTGAATCATTGGAAATTGCTCATCAAAGCTCACCAATAAATCAATATGTCACACTGAGTATTGGAATCTCAACGACAATACCTGGAGCTACATTGTCTGTGAAAGATTTAATGCTAAGTGCAGATAAGGCACTGTATGAGGCAAAAGAAAATGGACGAAATTGCTATGCTTGTCAGCCCCTAAAATCCCAAAATAAACTAAGTGCTTAGAGAGGAAATATGGATAGAGTTGGAGATATCAAGAAAAAAACCGATATTCCGGTTGTCGTCGCTAATCATGAGGGTTTTGTTACAGAGATTAACACAAGATTTACCGATGTTTTTGGCTGGGAAGAACTGGATATTATTGGTCAGCCCTTGACGATGATCTTGCCAGAAAGCTTTGGTGACGCTCATAATTTAGGATTCTCTAGGTTTCAATCAACAGAGGTTGCAACTGTTTTAAATCACCCTCTAGAGCTGATGACCATTACTAAAGATAATCAGGAAATATTGACAGAGCATTATATTACGGCTGAAAAGATTGACGAAGAATGGTTCTTTGCAGCAGTTCTTCGTCCACTTACCTAAAAATACTAAAGGGATGCATTTTGATGCTGCGCTATGAGTGAAGATACGGCTGTTCAAATCAAAAAGCTGAGAGCCACTTTAGGAAAAATGGAGGTGGCTCTAGACGCAGTAGCAAATGCAATTGTTTGGACGGATAGAGAAGGGAATATTCAATGGTGTAATGCGCTATTTGAGGCGTTAGTGCATCGTAAAAAAATAATGTTTTTAGGGAAACCTCTCCTAAAAATTTTTCCTCTTAAACGAAATGGTCAACTGCTGTCCCCAGAGGATCACCCTGTTCAAATTGTGCTAAGCCAGCAGGCAAGTGGACTAGATTTTTTTGATTTTCAGCAAGATGAGGTTGAAAAAATTTTAGAGATTGACTGGTCTCCCGTTGCTTTTGGTAAAGAAGAATTGAGTGCCGTGCTTGCCATTCGTGATGTAACGCAGCTTAAAACTGAGGAAAAAGAGCTTCACCGATATCGTGTTCAGTTAGAAAATATTGTTGAAGAGCGGACGGCAGCGCTGACGTTGGCAAATACTCAACTTCAGGCTAGCGAACATTCGATTCGGGCACTTTATGAAATTACATCTGCTTCTCGTTACGACTTTGAGCAGTGTATTTACGAACTCTTGCTGTTAGGGCGGCAGCAGTTAGACCTTGAGATGGGGGTTTTATCTTGTATCAATGGCGATCGCTACGATGCGCTATTTGTTCAACTCCCCAACGGCACAACCCTGAAAGGACTGACCTGTAACCTCAGCCAAACCTATTGTCGTGAAGTGGCTCAGTCTCAGAAAATCTTAGCGATACTCAAAGCCAGTGCCTCTAAATGGCGTGATCATTCCTGCTATGGCAGTCTAAAAATTGAAAGCTACTTAGGCGTTCCTATCATGGTTGCCGGGCAAGTTTATGGCACCCTTAATTTTTCGAGCCATAAACCCCGCCAATCTGGATTCTCGGCGGTTAAAAAAGAACTCTTGAGATTAATGGCCCAATGGATTGGTAGTGAGATTGAACGACAAGAGAGCGAGAAAGAACTCGCCAAAGCCCGTGACGAGGCGTTGGCCGCAACCCGTGCTAAAAGCGAATTTTTGGCTACCATGAGTCATGAAATTCGCACGCCTATGAATGCAGTCATTGGTATGACAGGGCTGCTACTGGACACTCATTTATCCTCTGAGCAACGGGACTTTGTTGAAATTATCCGCAACGGCGGGGACTCGCTGCTGACGCTGATTAATGATATTCTTGATTTCTCAAAAATTGAGTCTGGTAAATTAGATTTAGAAGAGTATCCTTATCAAATCAGAAGCTGCCTTGAAGAAGCCTTTGATTTACTCCTCGGAAAAGCAGCCGAAAAGAAGTTAGAGCTTGCCTTTCAGATTGAACCTCAAGTTCCCCACACTATTCTTGGCGATGTTACTCGCTTACGCCAAATTTTAGTTAATTTAATCAGTAATGCTATCAAATTTACGGTGCAGGGTGAGATTTTTGTATTGGTGACAGGCCATCACCTTACCACCAATGCTCAAGCAGAAAATTATTCCGGTACACCGAAGTACGAGATTGTTTTTTCTGTCAAAGATACGGGAATTGGAATTCCACCAGATCGTTTAGAACGTCTTTTTCAGCCATTTAGCCAAGTCGATTCTTCAACCACGCGTAAATATGGCGGTACAGGGTTAGGGCTAGCCATTTGTAAGCAGCTTGTTGAAATGATGGGCGGTAAACTTTGGGTTGAAAGCCAGTTTGAGGTAGGCACCACATTTCATTTCTCTATTATTGCGGATGCAGCTGAACAGACGTTAGATGAAGAATTCAAGCTGATGCAGGTGAATCTTGAGGGTAAAAGCCTGCTGATTGTGGATGATAACCAAACAAATCGGCAAATCCTTAACAAACAGGCTAGCTCTTGGGGGATGTTGACCCGCTCTACTCAATCTGCCGCTGAAGCTTTAACGTTATTGGACAAAAAAGAATACTTTGATATCGCAATTCTGGATATGCAGATGCCCGATATGGATGGGGTATCTCTTGCCAAACAGATTCGACAATTAGAGGCTTATCAAAAGCTGCCTCTGGTAATGCTGACTTCTATGGGACGCTATGAGGTTGACCGTCAAGATATTGAGCAGTACTTTGCAGCTTTTTTAAATAAGCCCATCAAGCAAGCACAGTTACTGAATGTTATTGCTGGCATCCTTAATAATCAGAGGGTTCATATTAAGCAAGGACAGCAGCAGGATTTTGAAATTGATCGTAATTTAGCCGAAAAGCTACCCCTAAGAATTCTTTTAGCAGAGGACAATGTGGTCAATCAAAAGATTGCGCTCCAAATGCTTCAGCGGATGGGCTTTCGAGCAGACGTTGCCAGCAATGGTCAGGAGGTTTTGGAATGCCTGAACGTAAAAGCGGCAGTCCCTACCCTCAGCGAAGCGGGGTAGGGAAGGATAGCGCGGCGATGTAGCGAAGCGGAATTGCCCATTATGTAACAGGTGCGTCCTGGGATTTGATGTACTCTTTGAGTCTTTCAATAGGTGCGCCCCCGCTAGAGGCAACATAATAAGAACCCGCCCAAAACACGGGCTTGCTATAAAACTTTTTGATATCGTCGGCAAATTCTTTACGAACCATCCGACTCACAGAGGCTTTTAAGGAACCAGCAACCGCCGAGATAGATTGCTTCGGATGGAAATCAACCAACAAATGTACATGGTCAGCTTCCCCTGAGAATTCTAATAACTCACAGTCCATTGTTTTGCAGACCTGCATAAACATTTCCTGCATTCGTTGGAGTATTGCAGCATTAATAACTTTGCGTCGATAACGAGTCACAAAAACAAAGTGCAGCCTTACACTAAACACACTATGAGAACCTTTCCTAGACTGCGTTACCACTACCCCCACCTTTAGCTATAATGTCTGTATGCTAACACGACGAACCACCTTCAGACTCTATCCATCTAAGTCTCAAACGAGTCAACTTTTTGAGATGAGACGGCTGCATTGCACTTTATATAACAGTGCAGTAGCAGACCGTAAGGATAGTTATCAGAAACTCGGCAAGTCGGTTGGATACTTTGACCAACAGAATCGTTTGCCTGAGTTTAAGAAAGTCTGGCCTGAGTTTGTGGCGCTGGGTTCTCACGCTTTGCAGGCTACGCTAAAGCGGGTTGACTTTGCTTTTCAATCCTTTTTCAAGGGATTAAGAGGGTATCCAAGATTCAAGTCAATTCGGCATTATTCTGGCTGGACTTATCCCTGTAGTTCTGGCTGGAAAGCTGACACAACAGGCAAGAATGGACATCTGAATTTATCCAATGTTGGGCAAATTCAGATGCGTGGTGAAGCCCGTACATGGGGTGCGCCCACAACCTGCACCATCGTTTATCGTCATGGGAAATGGTACGCATCTATAACGGTGAAGTGCCTCCCCATTCGAGAAACAGGGACAGGTTCTATCGGCTTAGATCTAGGGTGCAAAGAAGCCGTCACATTCTCCGATGGTGTTCAGATATCGAAGCCTGATTTTATCCTTAAAGGTGAACGAGCCGTAAAGCTTGCATCAAAAGGCTTACGGCGCAAACGTCGCCCTGACCGGAAAAAGAACGTCAAAGCATCAAGACGATTCAAGAAAATCAGCGCTAAAGTCTCCAAGCTTCGCCGCAAGGTGGGTCGTCAGAGAATGGATTGGATGCATAAAATAGCCAGCGATACAGTGAGCCGTAACAGCCTGATTGCTGGAGAGAAACTATCCATCAAAAACATGACCCGCAAAGCCAGAAAGGGCAGTAAGCGCATACGTCAAAAGGCGGGGCTAAACCGCTCCATTTTGGAAGTGGGGATGTCCTCCTTGTCTAAGATGTTTGCCTATAAAGCTGCTGAAGCTAACGGGTTTTATCTGGAGTCGCCAACTCGTACATTAAAGCCGACGCAACGTTGTGCAAAGTGTTGGGAGTTGACTCCAAAGACTCTATCCGACCGTATCCATCAGTGCAGTAATGCAGCTTGTGGTCATGTGGAGGATCGAGACGTTAATGCAGCTCAAGTTAATTTAATTTGGGCACGGGGGCAGGAACTGTCCTCGCTAGACAATGATGGGCAAGCTCTACTTATCGCCCCAGTCAACACTGGAGGCTTTAAGCAACTTGCCCAAACGAAGTGTCGGAAACCTCTAGCCCAGCGAAGCGGCTAGATGGTAGTTCATAGCCCTCCTTTCGTTGGAGCTTCTGCTTGCTTAAGGTCTGCTGATTGTTCCCCAAACCCAAGGATTTTATGTTTTCTCCATCAATGCCAAGCCATAGCCAACTGAAGTGCCTGAGACAGCGCCCTCCATGACGGTGCTGCTCTGCTGAAGCGTTAGCTTTGGCAAGCTTTAGTTAAAACTTAAAACCCAGCGCCGCAGCACGTCCCGCGAAGTCAGTTCTGCGCGCTGGGTCTAACCACCCCTAGTTAAAAACCAGGAGTTCTAGTGTCTATTTTACCCATGTCAAAAGGCCAGAGTGCCGCTGATATTAGTCAGTTCCCCCCTGTAGGGACTGGTGCAGGTAAATCAATCCCGACATTTGATCTATATCTGCAAGCCATTGAGCAAGGCTATCTAGTTCCAATTTCATTTATTGCTCTCCCACGACAACCGAGAGCCTAACAAAGGTCGCCCAAACACCAGTGACCCTGGCTTTGTCATGCGAACACGCTCTGAGTTGTCGTGACTGAACCCCTCTAAGCGCACCCCTAACGCATTAAAAACAAGACCCCGCCCCTCTCGTTGAGAAAGAAGGACGGGGTACCGAACAAAAGAAAAGGAAGGTTTCTAATGGCGGCTATTCTTGCCGAATCGAAAAAACTCGATTCTGAATTAGTAATAGGTTCAAATCTCAAAAGTCCCCGCTCTGAAGCTAAAAATGAGCAAACTCTTGTTCAACTGGTCAAAGACAGAGCAGCACTGCATCAACAAAAGCCAGAGCGCTGTGAATTCACCCCATCAGACCACTGGATTGATAAGAGAGGCGATCGCGCACTAACGCAACTGTTGAATCTACACGATCGCCGCATCTGTAACCTAGTGGTCAAACAGCAGCAAGATGGCGTGGGCAGTGCAGATGTTGACCTGAAGCAAGAGGCGATCGCAGCTTTTATAGAAGCGATTTATCGGTATGACCCGAGTAAAGGGGCAGCGCTGTTTAGCTACGCCTACTTTCGGATTATGGATCGGCTTCAGTGTTTAAGCGGAAGGGATAACCGGAACACGATTGCGACGGGGCGATCGTTTGGGGAAAGTGCAGGCTTTGACTATAGCGAGATCAGGGATATTTACCAGCATGAAGAGCTGACGGCGGCGGTGTCGCTTTTACCAGAACGTCAGCAGGAGATCATCTGGTTGCGCCAGCAAGAAGTGCCGTTTAAGGCGATCGCCGAGCAGCTAAAGCTGTCGTTGAAATATGTGCAAAGCCTTTACTACAGAGGGCTTAAAAAGCTGCGCTCATTCTTGAGCGGGGCATTGTCGTGTGTACTGCCCATTCAATCACAGGTTCCCGTTGAACCCGTTGAACCCGTTGAAATAACTGAACTACAGCCTGTGGTTGCTGAACCTGTGATTGAGGTCAGAGAGATTGAACCTGTCGCTCCAAAACCCAAAGCTCAAGGACATTTCAAACAAATTTGGAGACTTTTCAAAAAGGAGCCTATTACTAACTCGAAGCCTAATACTCGTGCTGAATTTTCTCCATTAACCCCATTAAAGGAAAGACCCATGCTCTACACCGCAAAATCTGCCCAACTTCAGAATACGCTGCCGAATTGGTTTTCCCTTCTCCCACCCTTCTGGATACTGGGCGCTGTAGCAACGATTCTTGTCAATACGTCGGGTGAACCCATCCTAAGTAATTTCTTGTTAGGTGGCTGGGTGGCAACGCTCATCACCGCGTTTGGGATTAAGCGGTACCGCAATCATCCACTTCGATGGAGCCGAGAACGCTTTAAGTTCTTGCTCGCAGTGGTATCGGTCGCCATCTTGTCCGCGACCTTCATTTGCCCTGATTTAGTAATGGCGCAGACAGCGCCTGGTGGTGGCGCTGGTGGCGGATGTTCAAACCTGGGTTTCCTGTCTCCAGTGGGTACCTTCACCGTGAACCTGTTCTCCGGTGTCGGAAGTGGGACGGGTGGGAGTGGCAGTGGTGCATCTGTGAGTGAGACGGCCTGTAAATTTATCGGGTTTATTCTGTGGGCGATCGTGATCGGGACTGTGGGTTCGATTGGATATTTCGGAGTGCAGATTGCGACGAATAACGGTCAGATTGCGGTGATTGGTTTTCCGCTGGTCGGGATTCTGTTCATCGTGTTGGGGTGTCTTGCGGCGTTTGCAATTTTTGGACTGGTCTGATGTTTAACAACCGCGTTAATCGCGTCCTAGGACGTGTCTATGGCCTGCAAGGATTGCCAACTGAACAACTGCCGTACATCATCGGCATTTTTGTAATCCTTGCGCCGATCTTTCTGCTTGACCCGTTCATGTACTTTTTTGCGACCATCTCGGTCTTCCTGGGATGGTTGGTGATCACCAAAAAAGACCCACAGCGGGTTTTAGAGAAACTACGGCTACCCCGAAAATGGCGCTCCTTCCAACCGCAGTGTGTCACGACCAAAGCGGGTTTACCGAAAGCAAGCCTACCGAAAGCGGCTTTCTATCTCCACAAGGGCAAGAAAATGCACTGGACTGAAAAAAACCACGAGACATGCCTAACGATTTTTGTGTTTCCTGAAGATGAATCGCTGCCAGCGGCCTATGGTCATCAGCGCGGCACCGAAGCCATGTTCATCTTTGGCTGGCGCTTATTTGGTCATGATCCATCCGCCACTGGGGATATCGCTAAATCAGCCCTGCATGGTGTTTTCAATGGTTTGAAAGCGTTGCCGTTCGGTGTTGACCTGAAGTTTGTTGAAGCGAGCTTTATTGATGACTCGGGGTACCGAAAACAGCAGGAAAAGTTAGCACAGCGTCCTGGACTGACGTGGATTGAACGAGCATTGATTGCAGCGAAACTGCGTCGAGCGCAGGATATGACCTCGCCTGACCCCCGTAAGCGGTCGGCTGGACACATGCAGAGCAAAACTTTGTATGTGTACGCCAAGTACCGTGTGCAGTTTGGTTCAACGGCTGGGTTTTCTAATCAGACCAATGCGATTTCTCGGTTTTTCTCAACCTTCTCTTCAGTGCTTGGTATTGGTGTCAGAGAGCCTAACGTCTCTCAATGGGAGCGCGTTGCAAAATCAGCGTTTGATAACTGCTTTACACCGCTCAACGCAATGCTTTCAAGTTCTATAAACTATGGCTTCGTATCTGAACCATTAACGAAAGATACGCTTTGGGAAGTTGAATATAGCGATACACATCCCAATTCTGAAGTGCCTCCTGTTCCTCAATATGTGTCTGTTGACCGTGATGGGATCAGCCTACCTGTCTTCAATGACGATACGCATATATTGGGTGTGCTTCATACGCCTGAGAATGGCTATCCGCCGACGATTCAAGCCGAACGTGCCTATGTCTATGTGCCAACCCTTGATAAGTACGTGGGTTTTGTGAAAGTTGGCGGGTTGGATAAAATCGTATCGTTCCCAATGGTCAATGAAAATACAGAACTGGGTCTTTACCTGTTCTGGCACAATATCCTAGCTGGCAATACTAGCCCGTTCACAGACTACAAAATCATCCTGGAATATACGCGGGACTACTCAAACCTTGAGATTGTTAACTGCGACCGGACCATAACAGGCGCTGTCCAGCAGCAGGCGACTGCGATGAGGCGAAACTCTGTGAATGTTGTCGCCAAGATGATTGAAGAAGAAGCGCTAGAAGCGCGTCAAATGCTAGAGCAAGATAATCCGCCTGGTTGGGTATCTCTAGTGGTCGCGGTCTATCGAGATTCACCTGAAGAATTATCGAATGCGCTTCAAGACTTGGTTCGTCGGATGCCGACCGCCAACTCTGAAATAGCGACAGAAGTGACGGAGTATATCTGGAATCAACTTCCGGCGTATACCTGGGAAGCGCTGCTGTCACAACCAGAGCATCGCCGTAAGAAATATTTTGCAACCGAAACGGTACCGCAGATTCCGTTTGTGACAGCACCGGGGCTGGATAAGCAAGGCGTAATGCTTTTGCACACTCAACTTCGCTCACCGCTGTACATTGACATCTGTAATAAAAACCCGAACTTTGTCGCGATCATCGCTGAAACGGGTGCAGGGAAGTCCGTTTTGACGTTCGACATGATTTTCGAGGCGTTGTGCTACTCCTATCCTGCAATTGTCTTTGAGTTTCCACGACCGGATGGCAAATCGACCTATACCGAGTTTATTGAAATTCTTAGAATTCTGGGTAAACGGGTTGTATATCTCGATATCCGTAAAAATCGGGTCAATATCCTTGAAAAACCTGGACTGAGCCACATCGACCGTGAAACGCCAGAAGGACGTGAAAAACTTGAGGCGGCATATCTCGATATCGAGACGGGTCAAATTGAGCTAATCGCCACGCTGATTCTGGGTGCGGCTCCAGACCCACAGACCGAGGAAGACGTTAAGGACTGGCTCCGGCGTACCTATGCAGCATTCAACGCAGATCCTGTAATCAAGGCCGATTACGAGGTGGCAATTGCTGGTGGCTTTGGTTCCGAGGATTATCTCAGAATGCCGAACCTGACGCGCTTCTCCGCGTTTGCTCGTGAATGGTTGACGCTGCAAATCGAGCATAATCCGACCATCTATGATGGCTCTCGCCGTGCCATCGACAAAATCATTAACCGTTTTCTGGGTGTGCTTGAATCGCCGCTGGGTCGCTCCCTCGATGGCCCTTCTACCTTCGACATGGACGTAGATTTTATGGTTCTATCTCTCACCGATGTGGCGGCTGATGCGGATAGCTTGGTGTACGCGATGGTCGGGTTGCAGATGATTTCGCGTAAGGCGATTTCATCCAACCACTCGAATGCTTTTATCGAAGAAGCGACGACACTTTATCAGATGCGACCGTTTGCGCGGCGGGTGTCCGCGATGCCTCCGACTGCGCGAAAGCTGGGACTCAATTGTGTATTCGTATTTCAGTCGATACAGACCGTGTTCGATGCAGGGTATGGGCCACAGCTCTTCAATAACATCCAGAACATTCTCATGAGCGCCCCGAACCCTGGGATTATCCGCGAAGTGGTGCAATACCTGGGGTTTCAACAAAAGATGGCGGAATCGTTTCAGGGCAAAACGATTAACCCAAAGCTGCTTGAAACCTATTGGTATTGCCTGCGGGGGACTCGCCATATTCCGCTGACCTACTGCCCTCCAAAGCTTCTCGTAGCGCTTGCCGCGAACGATACAGAAGAGGTAGATGCCCGTAATCGTGCCCGTGAAGCCTATGGCAACCCCAATGATCCGACAGACCTGGCGTGGCTCATTAAATTTAGTGAGCTGTACTACGAAGCGCGTCGTAAAGGTCTGGAGATGGACACCATTTGCCCCTCGTTGATACACGGAGAAAAACTGTTATGCGCGTGAAGAAATGTCGCAATCTCAAGGTTGTTGCCCTCTCTATTCCGATTGCTGCTGCCCTGATTTTGGGCGTTAGTAAATCAGCCTCAGCAAATTTCATAGGCGGTTTACTCGGTGGTGGCGGTGGTGGTGGTGGTGGCATCCTGGGTGACTTGGGAAGCCTATTCGGTGGCGGTAGCGGCTCTGGTGGTCTAGCTGACCTGTTTGGAATTGGTGATGCCAGTGAGGGCGGTTCGTTTGGTGAACTGGGAGGGTTTAGCGTTAGCGATTTGCTGGGTTCTGTCGGGAATATAACGACCAATCCGACCCTTGGCAGTTTAGGAAACCTAACATCAGACCTCGGAACTTCAGACCTGGGTGGTTTAGGTGGCCTGTTCTCGACCACGACTGGAACCGATGGCAATTCTGACATTGGTATTGATCCGGCAACTCTAGAAAGAATTGGGCAGTCAGGGTCTTACGCTCAGTCACTGTTTGGCAATATCTCTTCTAATAACTGGGGTGGCGCTGCCAATAACGTGATTGGTCTACTGGGTGCTTTGGGGATACTCAATCCGCAATCCGCCGCCGATATCTTCGGTTCAGAAGGCTCTGGGTCATCGGGTGGTTCTG
>JBGSVR010000730.1:0-1672 GCA_041752855.1 Thermosynechococcaceae cyanobacterium | reverse complement strand
TTCATATTTTAACGAATTGCCTCAATCAACGGAGAGGCTTTTTCACTTTCCAGTCAGCAACCATACTCAAACCATTTCTTCCCCAATAGCCCTAGCTCGGCCTTTGCCTTTGCTTCAGCCCACGCGCTTTCGGTTGGCTAGTGCTGGGCGATCGGCTTTGGATTAAGCTATGGGTGGCGATTAGTTTTGAAGTTTTGAAGTTTTGAAGTAATGCTGTAATAGCTACAACACTAAATAACTACATTAACATTACAGATATTTCAAAACCTATTGCAGAATATTCAGCAAGCAAGCTTAAGTGGGGTAGGCAATCACTGTTAAGGCTTAGTAGTCATTCTGCAATGGCTGCATCATTTAATAGCTACATTAGTAATATAGATATCCCCTTAATCCTTACTGGATATGCGTTCTAGGGATTGTATGTAGTTTCTACTTATGAACTCATCTCTTAATGTAGCTATTTAGTAATGACTACACAGCCTTAATTAGCTAGAGTGTGATAATGTTTTGATTGCATAACGCTTTTTCTTTATATGGCTAATGATTAAAGTAGCTTTTGTTTCTTTATCCGGCGGACAAGGCAAAACAACACTCGCCTTGCTTATGGGCAAATATCTTGAAAGTCAAGGGTTTAATGTCCTGATGATCGATGGAGATCCACAGGCAAATTTAACTACTTATCTCCGGCATGAGGTGAGACAAGAAGATCCGACCTTATCCGAAGTAATCCAAAAGGTCGCTTCAGTAGAAGATGCCATATACCCGACAGACACTAAAAATCTTTTTTTGATTCCTGCGGATGATGCTCTTAATAAGGTTCAGGAGTACCTGTCTAACAGTGGATTCGGTGCCACCCTACTTAAGCAAAGACTTAACGCAGTGCCTACAGGGTTTGATTTCTGCATCATAGATTCACCGCCACAAAGGTCACAGCTAGCACTAACCATAATTGGAGCTTCAGATTTTATAATCATTCCTGCTGAAGCGGTCATAAAGGGTTATGGCTCACTTCTCAGGACTCTCGACTTAATTAACGAAATCAGAGAAAACGGTCTACTCTCGTCTGAATTCCTTGGAGTTATACCATTCCGTGATAAATGGGTTGGTTACTCTCAAACCAATGAAAGCAAACAAGCGGTTGAGGCAATGTCTGACGAGGTAGGAAAAGATTTGATTCTCCCATCAGTCAGGGAATCAGAGAAATTTAAACACGCAATAAATCAAGGTAAAACTCTATCAGATTTGGGCAAACCAGACTTGGAATACGTTTTCGAGGTATTGACCAAGAAGTTGATTAAGGCAAGAGGAGTTCGTTAGATGTCAGATACTTTGGATTTTTTGAGAAAGAATCGTAATAGAGCAGCAGTTCCTGTCAGAGATACGTCACTAATTGATTCTCATACAGCACAAGATAACTCCGAGAATTTTGTCGAGATCGCTGAGCCAATAAAGTTCCCAGACGCTCAATTACAGAAGAACCCTGTTAATGCTATTGAGTCAGAACTCAATAGTTTGCCAGAAATCGCCCGACGCTCAAATATTCGTATTGATGCCAAGTTGCTAGAACAAGCAGAGCAAGACTTTAAAAAAGAACGAATCACATTAGAAACCTTTTTTGAAGCCGCTTATGCGTTAGTTGAGCAAAGCCCTGAGCTTAAGAAGCAAATCTTTA
>JBGSVR010000729.1:0-7351 GCA_041752855.1 Thermosynechococcaceae cyanobacterium | reverse complement strand
TGAAGTATTTTGTTTTAGCCCCTGAGGAGCGGATGGTGGAGTTTGGGTTGGAGTCCCAATAAAGCGGGGACTAGCCAACGCTGTGGAAGCCAGTGAGGCCGCGATGAGCAGTCCAATCGAAATGGGTTGAATGAGTTTCATGATGAGTTCTCCTGGAATTCAATAAAGCTGAATGAACTTATGAACTTAATTCTCGTCCAGGTGCTTTAGTTCGACGGTGATGCTTCTCAGGAGAACGTTGCGTGTTTATCATTACTGGGTTGTGATCTGCATCCACCAAGGATTGCGTCTGCTACATCGGACGCCATCAGTAATGGTAGGCTGGGTTGAGGCACGAAACCCATGCCCCCCAACGATTCACTTAAAGCCATCTTCCAGCCCAAGCGAAGTATCCGTCCGCACATCACGCCATACTGTTCTTCCCGTACATACTGGTAAAAACTGGAATACTCCCAATCCTTTGATGCCGTCCATTGCTTAGAAATTGGGTTTCATGCTTCAACCCAAGCTACCATTTTGGGGTATTCATGCAAAAAGCCTATTCCTGATCCACTTCAATCCGACCGACCCCCGTTTTAGGGTAGTAGTTTTTAAGAATCTGCTCATAGGTAAAGCCTTGCTCCGCAAGTTTGAGTGCCCCAAGCTGGCTCATGCCATGCCCTTGAAACGCATCTGAAACAATATCGTCAGACGCTGCATAGAGCGATTCCACAATGCCGCCCCGATAGCTGACAAAAGACCCTGCGGTTTGGTCAACGGCAGTGCGCGTGGTACCCGCTTCAGACTCAACGCCCTTATAGACTTGGTAATACTCGTCTGAACCGAGGTGGTATAGCTTATTGGCAGGCTTAAAGTAGTAGGTCAAAGCATAAGAACGAGCGGCGATCGCCTGAGCCTTGAGTACCGCCATGGGCCAGCTTGACGAAACTTCTGCCCCCACCACGCTGTAAAGATACAGCCGTAGGTTGACATAGTTAACCGCCCACAGCTTGCCATTATCTGCCACTAGCAAGAGCGTGCCACGGTAGCCGCGATCGCCAACATACACAAGGCTCCCCTGATCGGGGACAACCCAAGTGATTTTGGGTGCTGGTTTACCGCCAATAGTCATGCCCTGGGCATCTGCCTGAACCAAATAGGGCTGAGAGGCCGTTAAGCTTTGCAAAGGTTGACCCGATTGGTCAAACAACTTGCCGCTGCCAGAGACCGCAATGTTGAAGGATGGTGTACCACTGGCAAGAGCGACATGCATCTCAACAGAGGAATCAACATTGGGATAAAGCGTTGAACGCGCGAGTTGACTGCGACGCGCCAGTTCTGCCTTAGAGAGAACGGGTGGTCTCACTGACGAGGGTTGAGTAGAGAGAGACGGTTGGGGCGTCGGTAAGGCCGCTTGGGGCGTAGCACTAGGGCGGACACTTAAAAAGGGAAAGACCGAAATGGTTGGGCTAGTGGAGACAAACGGAACTGGCGTAACGGTATAGTTTTGCGCAGGGCGCATCATTGCCCAAATCGGAATGGCAACGAAGGGCAATGGCAACAGCCATAACCCGAACTTAAGAAATTTCGGTACAGTGGGTTTTGTCATGGTCACGGATGACTGTAGGCGCTACAGGCAGTATGAGTCAAGATATTCGCATTTGTTTTGTGGGAGATTCTTTTGTCAACGGCACAGGCGATCGCCCTTCTCATCCAAAATGGGTCAGTCTGGAAGCATTGGTTTGATGCCCCATGATTGTAGAGTGGCTACGGGTCAAGGTAGCGCCAGAATATCGAGAAACGTTTGTCCAAAAAGACGACGAGATCTGGACTTCTTTTTTAAGGCAATATCCAGGTTTTCTGCGCAAAGAAGTTTGGATTAGTCCAGACGATTTCAGCGAAGTAATGATTGCAATCTCCTGGGCAACGGTTGAGCAGCAGCAGGCCATCCCACAAGCAGCGCTAGATGCCGTTGAACAAAGATTTTTGGCAGCGCTAGAGATTCCATTTCAACTGCTAGAAATTAGGCTGTATCAGGTTCGTAAAACGACTGCCATCTGACAATACTCCATACAGTTTTAAATAGGCAACGACAGAATAAGGGTTTCAGCCCTTTTGTTCAGCACAGTGACTAACGAGAAATCAAGGGTTTCAGCCTCGCTCTGAAAAACTGTCCGGACTATTGATCTGATAAAGAAAGTTACAGACTCCAATCTGTGATCGCCAACCCAGGCACTTGCTCAAAATCTCGTCGATTGCGGGTGATAACAGTGGCGTTTAGGGAGAGGGCGATCGCAGCGATCCGCATGTCTTTCTGTAAGCGACTCTTTCGTAGATTTGGATGATTGGTTAACAATTGGCGAAAACAAAGGTCAGCCGTCTCGTCGAGGTCTAACACCTTGATTTCCTTTAGTAAGGCGATAACTTTCGACAGTTTTGCGTAAAGCATAACTTGCTGATTCGCCTGTGCCGGATCGTTGAGGCGACCGATCCAACCATTGAATAATTCTTGAACTGTAATGATTGTAATGGCGAGATCTGTCTCAAACTCGGCGATTTTGCTTCTGACTGCGGGGTTATTTTCTAACCAGAGTGAGACGTGATCTGTATCAAGAATGTACAAGTTTTACCCCTCACGCTTGTAATGAATAAACGGAAGGGTCAACCTCTGTATCATCCTCAATCTCTCGTTCAGCCCGAATGTCAGCGGCGATTTTTGCAAAGTCTGAGTCATTTTCAAAGATCCCTGCAAATTTAACCCAAGGGCTGATCGTTTGATGGCTAGAGCCATTTAAATTCAAGTTTGACGGGTCAGCAGATAAAGGCACGTTCCAGGGAATGGTTTCGATATGAGCAAGTCGTTCTAAAAGAGCCGCTTGAACTTTTGAAATCGCCTCTTCTCGCGTTGTTGCTTCAACATGACAATCAGGAAATTCAATCACTGAAGCAGAAATCATCCCCGATGCTTGTGTTTCAAGCCCCAGCGTTACCCTTAACATAGTAGCTTTGAATTGTTCTTCACTCACAGCTTTAAGGTTCCTTTTTACACTTAGGCAATGGCTCGATCCTATCTAAAGTGTAAAGGTGAAGTCTCGGATTAACATTCCTGGCACCTGAGCGCCGCCCAGCGATCGCCCCCCGTAAGTATCCACATCTGCCACAAATGTTTGAAAATCTGTCACTGCCTCTAGGTTCTCGCCTAAGAATGCATACAGGCTATCGTCAAAGCGCAAATCTTTGATGGGTGCCACAATCTCGCCACCTTCTACCCAGAAGCAGGCGTAGCGGGTCATGCCCGTGATGCGTCCGCTGGGGCGATCGCTCCAGTTCAAATAATGCAGGTTCGAGAGATACAGCCCAGTATCGAGCTGCTTCAGAATGTCACTAGACGTAAGAGTGCCCATCGAAATTTCAGGAGCGCGGAGACCTTCGCCATTGTTGGCGGCATTGCTTACTACGCCATATTCTTTTGCAGTACGGGCATTGATGAGAGTATTGGCAAGGTTTCCTTGGTCAATCAGCAACACTTCTTCTGGGGCAATTTCACCCAAACTATTAAAGCGGGGCACAGTGCCGCGACTAAAGTTTTCTCGCAGCGAAAAAAGCGGTGATAGGGTTTTACCTTCTCGCAGTTTAAGCAGGGCGCTGCCGCCTTGCCGCAATGATGATTCACTGACGGCTCCCCAAGAAAACATGGAGAGCATTTCTGCCACTGCTGCGGGTGCCAAGTAGGTTCGATACCGCCCTGGCGCAATGGTTTTGACGGGACGATCCATGACCTGAAGCTGAGTTTTAGAGGCTTCAATCTCAGACTGAAACTGTTCTGGACTCCAGTTTTGACCTGCCAGGGTAGCTTTTACAGCCTTCTCGGATGGCGCAATCATGGAGTAGTCGAGAAAAAAGGTTTCGGTAGCAAACCAATGGCGCTGTCCGGCGGAGTTGGCATTGGCGCGGATAATAGAACCAGAAGCATAAATTCCGGTAAAGTCTACGCCCTGCACGAGGGGCAAAATGGCCTGGGGTGCATCTTCAGGGGCCAAGAGCTTTCCGGTATAAAACTCGTGGCTAGAACCGTAGTTGCGAGGCAATATGAGGTACGGATCGACAGGAAGTTGAGGGAGTTCTTGCCGCAGGTCTTGGAGGGCTTCTAGGGCGATCGCACTATCCACCGCCAAACTCCCCGTAAAAGAAAGCGAGGCCGTTGCCGTGCGCTGGTTGTGGCTCAGGCGGATAGAAATATCACCATCCGTCACAACTCCAGACTGACGAACTTTGGCATGATTGAGCCTCATGAAGTGGCTTTCTTCGCCCGATAGATCGATGGTTAAATGTTCTTCTGCACCCAAGCTATCTAGCAGCAAATCGCAAAGCTGATTGAAGGATTGCTCCCACTGCTGACTCATGCCACGCCTCCAAACACTTCGATGTTGTTAAAGACGCACATGGGCGATGCATGGCCTACGCGAATGATCTGATTGGGTTCGCCTTTGCCGCAGTAGGGGGTGCCGTACATAGCTACGGTATGGCGATCGCCCACTTTCATCAAGCTTCGCCAAAACTGATTTGTCACCCCGCGATAGTTAGGGTTGCGGACAGTTCTCGTCAGCTTGCCGTTTTCGATGAGCTTGGCGTACTCACAGCCAAACTGGAACTTATTGCGGTAGTCGTCAATAGACCAGGAGCGATTTGACTCCATGTACACGCCAAATTCAACATCCCCAATCATGTCTTCAAAGGTGCTGGTGCCTGGTTCTAGGTTCAGGTTTGCCATGCGATCGATGGGCGGACGGTTCCAGGAGGTGGCACGGAAGTTGGCTACCCCAGGCACTTGAGAACGGGTTTGGCTTTCTAAGCTACCCAGTCCTCGGAGCAATAGACCTTCTTTAATTAAATACTCGCGTTGGGCGGGGGTGCCGCCATCGTCAAAGGCGTAACCTGCAAACTCACCGGGGACGGTGGGGTCGAAGGTGACGTTCATGAGGGGCGACCCGTAGACGAGGGTGTCAAAGTCAGAGAGCTTCACAAAGCTGGATCCGGCGTAGTTGCGCTCGTCGCCCAAGATGCGATCTAGCTCTAGGGGATGCCCGATGCTTTCATGAATTTGCAGCATCATTTGGTCGGGCGCAAGAACCAGGGTAGCGGCGGTAGTGGGGCATTCTTCAGAACCCAGTAGCTCTACAGACTGTTCTCCAATCTGACGGGCGCGTGCCAGCACGGCGGCGGGGTCAAAAACTTCTACACCCGCTTGGTAGCAGCGAGCCAATTGACCGTTATCGGTACGCTTTTGGGTGAGGGTTCCATCCTGTGCGGTGGAGGCGTAGTCGGTTTCGACAAAGAAGAATTGTTGATACACATCGGAACCATTGCTGCTGACGAACCGTTGCTCGGTTTCAACGGTTTGCGCCATTGCGCTGGTTTGCACGACTTTATCGGAGACTTTGAGAGTTGTGCAGACTTGGGTGAGTAGCCCGACGAGATCTGAAACGCTAATGCTATCTGAGGGCTGCTGCAACGGGGAGGTATATTGCCCAACGGCTTTGGGGCGAACGTCTGTGGTGAAGGAATGAATAGCCCAGGGCGCGGCGGCAATGGCCTGTTGTTGGGCCTGTTCTGCGGCGGCTTGGATGCCTGCTTGGTCGAGGCGATTGGTGGCGGCGTAGCCAAATTGTCCGTTGGCGAGGACTTCGACCATAACGCCTTGGGTGCGAGATTGGCGGTTGGCTTCGGGGTTGCCATCACGAACGTAGCGGGTTGATGATTTTTCTGAGACCTGACGCAGGCCGACCCATTCGGCATCTAGATTCAGGTCATTGAGTGCTTTGTGGAGATCGAACGCCATAGGTTTTTACAGGGGGCAACCAGACAAATGTTAAGGGCTAGTCTAGCGTTTCCTGTCGGTGTGGTGCAGATTGTATGCTGCATTTGTTGGATATTGAGGAGAGCAAAATTTGGGTGTAGCAAAATCTGACGGAGATGCCCTTGCATGATTTACGTCATCCGCACTCGTGCGACTCAAGCGCAAGTTAGTAAAATGCTTGAGGTGCATCGGTTTTACATCAAATTGGCTATAGACATTGAGCTTGGGATTCTTGCTGGAGGCGGGGAACTTCATGCAGATTGTGAAGCGCGGTTGCTGGAAGAGGGCAGTAGGCAGGAAAATATATGGGGAGCGAGTTTAAATCCGTTGACGCAGGAATTATTTTATGAGTCGCTGATCAATATTCGTCCTCGACAGAATAATCGCTCGATGGAGATTCTTGATCCAGGGATTCGAGATCAGGTTGCCCGATTTACGAAAGCGTTGCTTGGAGGCGTATGAAAAACTGGACTGTTTTGCAAAATCGTTATTTAAGCGAAACGCTACCGAATCGTTTGGGAGAACTTGCTGCAAACTTAGCTCGAATCAGCTCATTTTCTCAAAATGACCAAAACTGTGATGCCGTGGCTAGTTTGATTGAGGAAAGTAAGCTTTTTATTGAATGGACTGCAATGGATTCTGGAATTGATTTGGCTGCTGAACTGGTGGAGTTACAGGTACAACTGGCACGATGGCAGTTGGGGTGGCAGCATATTTGGCTCGATCAGGCTCGAAAATTGACGGTGGCAAATCAAGCAAAGGTTTGGTCAAATCGGGTGTTGGAGATGTCGGGGCTTTTGTCTGAGGCGATCGCACCACCTAAAGCAGGCTAATGGGCGATCGCACTGCTCAATCTCAACACTAGAGGCGATCTCTTCAGCAAAAATGAACCCCAATATTCGGGATAAGCTTATTGATGAGCCAGTCAATGAGATTATCGTGCGATGGGTAAACTAGCGCTTTATCGTCAGGCTATTCAGATGATTTTGACAGATTATGTTAGAGTCCCGATTTCAAATGGCAAAATTGAATCGCAAGCTGTGTTTGATACTCAGCGCGATCATTATCAGGTGATGAATGTGGGGTGGTCATCGTCGGGTGCATGGGTGTGTGCTGCATTTAGATATCAAGGATGGCAAAGTTTGGGTGCAGCATGATATGACGGAGATGCCTATCGCTCAAGAGATGATGGAACTGGAGGTGGCTAAGGAGGATATTGTGTTGGGGTTTCAGGCTATGTATATGCGGGAATACACTGGGTTTGGTATTGCGTAGACAAAGCAGTAAAAATTTTGAAAATATTGGGTTGATTGAAGCTGAATAGGTAACTTTATGATTGATCGGAAACCATAAAGATTGAACTACATGGATTAGGCTGTATAGCAATCCTGAATGATATGAAGACAGATCATGTATAGAAAAAGCTGTTTAGACTGAAATTAACTCAACTTTCTGGTCAAAAGTGCCATACATATTTAACTTGGGGAATTCAAAAAACTGATAATGTGTTGCGAG
>JBGSVR010000728.1:0-4987 GCA_041752855.1 Thermosynechococcaceae cyanobacterium | reverse complement strand
CTCGCAACACATTATCAGTTTTTTGAATTCCCCAAGTTAAATATGTATGGCACTTTTGACCAGAAAGTTGAGTTAATTTCAGTCTAAACAGCTTTTTCTATACATGATCTGTCTTCATATCATTCAGGATTGCTATATATTGCTATTTGACTAAGAGAAAAACCTAATATAACTCCAGGAATGGCAGGATAAGCTGACAAATATTTTGCAATTAAAGTGAGCATAAATGTAGAAAAAAGATTTAGAAGTCTAACCTTTATTTAGGAGATCTAAAATTCCCGTCTGGAAAAAATGAGACTGGCGATCGCCAACAGCAGCACAATATAAATAACGCCGTAGCCTGCATTCAGCGCCATAGTGCCAGAATCTGGCAGAAGCCCATAGACCGCCTGATTTTTAAGGTCAAGCCGAGATAAATCAGGGAAAAAGAGATAAATTCCCTTCACAATATTTTTAACAGATTCTGTCTTGATGGTTTGGCTTAAGGTGACTAAATTTTGGCTAAAGTGCCCCATAAAGTACACCGCAAACGTCAGAATGGTTGCCACCAAAGAGCTGGTAAACACCCCAAACAGCAGGGCTACCGCAGTCAGCAGCGACAGCTCCAAAATCAAATACAGCCCCGATAGGGTCAGCGCCCCTACAGAAAACGGAATACCGCGCCACAGCATCACCCCAAACAGCATGAGGTTCATGAGTATAACCAGTACGCCTAAAATGCTGGTCAAACCCAAATGCTTGCCAACAATAAACTCCGCCCGACTCATGGGCTTGGCAATCAGCACCAGCGCTGTCTTTTTTTCAATTTCTTTATTGATCAGCCCCGCACCCATAAAGGCTGCAACCGTCAGCCCCAAAAGGCTAATGCCCGCTAACCCTACGTCTAAGCTAATCTTGCCTTCCGCGCCACCCGAAACCTCATTCAAAAGCAGAACTGCGCCCACCAGCGCCACCCCAAACAGCGCCGCTACATATAAGACGCGCTCTCGAAACACCTCTCGAAATACGTTGGTGCCAATTGCCCAAACTCTAATGATGTTCATAGCAGCAGGTTAGAAGTAGTAAAACGCTTTGCCGTGGAGGATTTTGATGCTGAGGCGATCGCTACCCAGAGTCCGCCCATCACAGTTCTTATAATACCCAGCCAGCACCCAAGGATTAACCACAAGCAAACCTTCATGAATACATTCAGCAAACTCGATTGCTTGCCCTAATTCAGCGGTGCAAAGACGCTGCTGGCAGTGCCCAGTTCGCTAATGCTGATACAGCGCTGACCCTCAATTTGCTGAAGGTAGCGTTTTTCTTGATAGTAAAGCCGCTTCAGTTCATCTAGCTCTTGAAAACACCGATTCTCTTCTGCCAGCAGCACATCCGCCTCGTCCGATGCCTCATCCAACATTTGGGCAAGGTAGGCATCGAGCATGGGTCGCTGCTCATACTCGCGACTGGCTTCTTTAAGCGCCGCCTGAAGCAGTTCCAAAACGTGTCGGCAGCGCTTCTCACAGGCGATCCGCTCTAGCGTTGCCACAGCAGTGCGAATAGAAAGCGTAGGCCGAAGAATTTCAATCTCGGTGGCCTCATTGAGCTGCATGAGGTGGTAGACCTGCTGCATTTCTTGGGCGTGTTGGGTGCAGAGATCTTGGAGCGCGTCCATTAAGTCTACTTCCGCCGGACTTGGCTCTAGCTCTGGGTGCGCGAGGGGTTCTACCGCATCTTCTGGCAGCTCCTCAATGCCCAACACCTGCCGCCACAAAAACCGATGGTGAGAAAACGTAAATTCTAAATCTCGCTGTCGGAGCGCCTCTTTAACATCCTGTCGGTGGTACGGGCAGTGCAGATAAATGCGCAAAAGCTGGGCTTCCGCTGCTTCTCGCAGGCTGTAGTCAGCGGGGCGCTGCCATTTTTGCGATCGCCCATGCCAGCGTTGCCCCCGCACCTGTTGCCGCAGCGCATCTTCGATTTGTAGGGTTTGACGGGCATCCCCTAGGCTCAGCCACTCTGCACAGCGATGGATATAGTGAGTTCGCAGGGTGGCGTTGGGGAGTTTGCCCAGTAGCTGCACAACCGTTTGAGTTGCCGCCTGAAACTGATCCGACTCTCGTAAATCTTTCCCTGCTAACGCCGACTGGATTTGCCAGTCTAACCACAGCGGAGCCGTTTCGACGAGCTGCTGATAGGCGCTGTTCGAGCGTTCCTTTAGAAACTCATCAGCATCTTTGCCGTTGGGCAAGTTCAGCACCCGTAGCTGCACCTCGCCCCGCAGCGCGAGATCTTCAACTTCAGAAATGGCGCGTTCTGCGGCCTTTTGTCCGGCTTTATCCGCATCAAAGTTGAGGATAATCTGCTTTGATTCTGTGTAGCGCAGGAGCTGCCGAATTTGGGCAGAAGCGAGGGCAGTCCCCATGGAGGCCACAACGTTTGTGATGCCTGCCTCGTGCAGCGCAATCACATCAAAATAGCCTTCCACTACAATGGCTCGATCCTGCTTGACGATCGCCTTGCGCGCCTTATCCAGCCCAAACAGAATTTGTCCCTTATTAAACAGATCGGTTTCAGGAGAGTTGAGATACTTAGGTTCTTCGTTGGTGAGGGTGCGGCTGCCAAACCCCACAATGCGGCTCTGCTGATCGTGGATCGGAATCATCAGGCGATCGCGGAATCGATCGTAGTAGCCCTGCTGGTTTTGGCGCGGCACAATTAGCCCCGCCTTTTCGACCAGCTCAGCGGCAATGCCCTTTTGGTCTACAAAGTATCTGTAAAGGGTTTCCCAGCCCCCAGGAGCATAGCCCAACTGAAAATGCTGAAGGGTTTCTTCGGTAAGGCCGCGCGTTTGCTTAACGTAGGTGAGGGCGTGTTGCCCGCTGGGCTGCCTGAGGGAATGCTCATAGAACTGGGCGGCGATCGCCATCACCTCATAAAGCTGCTCTTTGAGAGAGATCTGACGCTGAAGCTCTTGACGCTCTTCTTGGGCTAAGGTTTGGACTGGAACCTGATAGCGCTGGGCGAGGTCTAAAACAACTTCACTAAAAGACTGCTTGCGTAGCTCCATGAGGAACTTATAAACATTGCCCCCTGCCCCGCAGCCAAAACAGTAGTAAAACTGTTTTTCAGGACTAACGCTAAAGCTTGGAGATTTGTCATCATGGAACGGGCAAGAACCCACAAATCCACGTCCCTGCTTCCGCAGCACCACATGCTCTGCCACCACATCCACGATGTCGGCAGCCTGACGCACCTGCTCAATGGTTTCAGGGTGAAGGCGGGGGGAGGACATGACTAAAAATTAAGCGCCAGCTCTCGTAGAATCACATCATCAGTTTAGAGGGTAAATCTGTGGTTGTCAGACAGCACAGCACAATTCAAAAAAACCGCTTCCGGTGGTCTTATGTCGCAACTGGAGGTGCCATTAGCTTACTGGTGGCTGGTTTGGGGCTGTGGATGGCTTACCCCACGCTCACCTATAAAGGGGTTCCGGTTCGTATTCTGGTTCACTTTTTAGAAGATGAACAGGCTCGTAGCGCCTACTTTGCGGGTCAAAAAACGGCGCTTCATGGTCGCCTCAAAGCGCTAGGGGTAGAAGAGCAAATAAAGGATTTTTATCGTCCTCAATTTCAAAACGAGCAGGCGTTAGACCTCTATATCCATGAACTTATGTACAACAACACGGGCTATATCGGAGCAGCTTATGTCGTCGATAATAACGGTCAGCTTATCCCTAAGCCAACGCTAACGCCTGAGTTCTGGCGCTGGTTTGAGCTGGCAAAACGGCTTCAGCTTGTGAGCGATCAAGAAATGGAGAACGGTGAGCTTTTAATCACCACACCTCAAGGTAATCAGGTTCCCTACACGACTATTTCTGAACTTTATCCCATTGCCGATCTAGAAAAGTGGGCAGCAGCTTCACAGCTACAGCCCTAAATTTTCCCTAATCATTTCGCAAAGGGCTATAACTACTTATTCAATTTTACATAATGGCGAATTCACATTATTTAATACAAACTCAAGATGATTATTGCTTGGTTCATAAGTTGTTTCAGTTTCATTTAAATTAATAATAACAGTACCTCCACAGCAGTGATTAGCTTCTTTTCCTTTAGATGGCAGTGTATTTAAGTGAGTAGGAGGAATCAACGAAATCTCAGGAGAGCAATGCTTGGCAAGCTGAGTGCATAAAATATGTACATCAGGAAGTGTATTAAGTACAGCATCTATGATTTCTTTTCGAGGGTTATAATGTTTATTTCTTCCATTAGAGAATAGGATGAGATGTGGTTTTACATGCTGACATAGAAGCTTAGTAAATTCTTCGTTACTTTTCCCCGCAGCACTCGCATTGCCTCCATGATGAGGAAAGACAAGAACATCAGCATCAAAATTAGAATTATTTTGAATTAAGTTATTCAAGCCTATATCATCTATATCTCCAGCAAGGAGCGCTACACCACGAGATTTGTAGACAAGCCGAATAACTGCTGAGACAGAGTTTGAATTTAGCTTGTTTTTCTGCAAATCTAAGCCACCAGCTTGTCCAACGAGATCCATACTTGGGGCAATAACTTCAATATTCACTTGTCCAACATCTAGATTTCCATTCATTTCTGTATGAAGAAAATCACGCTTTGTATTATGACGTTTTTTGGCATCTTCAATCGCGAGACGTAGCTCTATGGAGATATCTGTTTTTTTAGAGCTGTCAGGATTGAGGTAAACATGCTTTATCGTAATAGACTCATCCAAAAGTAGTTTAATGAAGCCTTCTATATGGTCTTCATCAGCATGAGAAATCAAAATACGATCAATCAGAGAGATTCCAAGCTGTCGTAGTGCATCAATTAAGGTGTAACCACAGGGTTGTTTCATTCTAATCAGTAGAGGCCAAAAACCTCTAAAGTGTTTGAGCAGTCCCATTTAGGCATCGCTCACCATTAGTACTATCGCCATCGTAGAAGCATTTAGAGACTTACCTGACATTCGTCGTGGAGCAGGT
>JBGSVR010000727.1:0-12924 GCA_041752855.1 Thermosynechococcaceae cyanobacterium | reverse complement strand
GTACTCAGGCGATGGGCAATAATCAGCGTCGTGCGCGTCCCTAAAATCGACTGCATCGCCAACTGAATGGCTCGCTCAGATTCGTAGTCTAGGCTGGATGTAGCCTCATCAAACACCAAAATATCGGGGTCAACAATCAGGGCGCGGGCAATGCCCAACCGCTGCCGCTGACCGCCAGACAGGCGAACGCCCCGCTCTCCAACCACCGTGGCGTAGCCGTTCGGTAGATCTCCTATAAATTCATCCACTCGCGCCATTTTGCAGGCGGCTTCCACCTCCGCTAAGCTGGCGCTGGGGTTGCCGTACACCAAGTTGTCTAAGATAGAGCCATTAAACATGTCTACCTCTTGATGCACGATTGCCAGTCGAGAGCGGTACTGCTTTACATTCAGAGATCGCACGTCCGTTCCGTCTATCAGAAGCTGTCCGCTGGTGGGTTCAAAGTAGCGAAACAGCAGCTTGACCAGGGTTGACTTTCCAGAGCCAGAGCGACCAACCAGGGCAACGGTTTGGCATGGCTCAATCAAAAGATTAATGTTTTGAAGCACCAGTCGCTCAGGGCCATAGCCAAAGCTCAGGTTATTGAAATCGACTTTTCCATCAAACCGAAGCGGCGTCGATGATTCCGTAATGGCGTCTAGGTTCACCGCATCGCTGCCAATGGGGTGCTGCATCAACTCATGGAAGCGCAGCATGGAAGCATAGCGTCGGGCAAAAAACTCAGACAAGATGCTTAATGGCTCTAACTCAGCGTAGGCCATGCTAGACAAGGTAAAGAGCGTCACAAAATGCCCTAAAGACAGTTCTCCCCGCAGGGTTGCCGCTAGCGTTAGGGTTAGTACGCCAAACACGCAGCTTTGCACCATCGTTTTTTGGAGGGTGTTGAGCCGCACATAGCCGCGATGGATGCGGTACAGCACCATCGTAAGTTCTCGATCTAGACGCTGGCGCTGACGGTTGAGTTCGGCACCCTCTGTGGCAAAGGCTTTGACGGTTTTGATGTTGGTGATAATTTCTGAGGTGCGGCTTTCGGTACTCTCCATATATTCGTCTAGTAAGGCTTCGCGCTTGATGATGTAGCGCAGCCCCCGTAGGCTAATGCCGAAAATAATGAGAAAAGACATAAGGAATGCGATCGCAATCCGCCATTCCAGCAGACAAATCAATCCAAAAATGCCCAAAACGCGCGCGAGCTTGGGGATAAACTGCCCTGCCAGTTCTGGGTAAGACCAAGTGTGGTTGGTCAGCCCCCGCGCCACTCGCCCTGCAATGCGACCCGGATTGTTTTCGTCATAGAAGGACAAGGGCAGTGTCAAAATTTTGCCCAAAACCTTCTCGGTTGCATCTCGCCGCGCCCGTAACGGAATCGCCCAGTGGAACCAACTGCCAATCCACGGCTGAATGGGTGCCCGCACGACAGAAACAACAAAAATGATAGATAGAATCACCCACAGAGAAAAAGAAGGGGTGACGACGGACTGATTCAAGAGAGATGCGATCGCCCCAATCAACCCCAGCAATGGCGCATCGAGAGGCTGCTTTGACAGCACATTAAGGATTTGACCAATGCCGTAGGGCACCAGCAGATCTAGCATCTCAAACAAACTGGACGCGGTAATGCTGAGGGCAGCGATCGCCCAATAGCCTCGAAAATACTGAACAATGTCGCGATAGGATGCCATACCTCACCATACACAAAAAGAATTAAGGCAGGCTATGGCAAGTTTCTATGAGCCTACTTTTCTGCCTAGAGAGAAAAGGTTATGCTCACGAGTCACCTCCTGCATAGGAATGGGGAACAATAGTGCATCATGTTTGTGACAATTCAGCGTCTTGTGGTCAGTACGCCCATTGTAAGGATGCGCATAGGATTTCTAATTCTGAGTGAGGTCAATACCACTGGAGATCAAAAAGCAGCTCTGAAGTGCTTAATCAACAAAACATAAGAAACGTATGGAATTAATTGATCGCAAAATGTTTCCAAAATTTGTGTCTAGAACAACAACTGCTAGTACAGAAGTGACTGGAGACAGCGAAGAGATCTTGTTCCAACATGCACTTACAGAACTACAGCGTCAAAAAGATCTGCAAGCACAACTGTTAGTGCGAGAACGAATGCTGCTTCAAATTATGGGCAGTATTTCTCAAGCGGCTGATTTAGAAATGCTGCTAAAAACTTCAGCCGCCGAAATACGTCAAATCTTGAATGTAGATCGGGTTGCCTTTTTTCAGTTTTCTGCTCAGCCTCAGAGCCATGAGGGGCAATTTGTTGTCGAAGATATGGCTCCAGATTGCCGTTCTATTTTAGAAACAAATAATAGAGAAACAAACAATAGCGACAACCTGAATGCTTCAAAGTGTTTTCTAGACTGTTTTGGAAGCTCTCACATAGATGCGTATCAAAACGGTCAAATTTTAGTCGTTTCAGACATAAAAACTTGGCATGTAAAACCCCATCATCGCCAAGCATTAGAATTACTTGATATCAACGCCTGCATTATTATCCCACTCTTTCTAGAGCGTCATCTGTGGGGTCTAATATTAGTTCAACAATGCTCATCTGTACGACAATGGCTCCTTACAGAAGTTGAAATACTGTCTCGAATTTCGCGCGCACTAGAGGTTGCCATTCAGCAGGCAGAACGATTAATTGAAACACAATTACGCTCTCTAGAACTACAAAAACTCTTAGAAGAAGTAAAAATTCAAAAGGCAGATTTTTTTGAGGTGGCACAGCAAGAACGAGCAGTCTCCTATGTTATTCGACGAATGCATCGTAGTTTAAATACAGAGCAAATTTTTAAAATTACAACTCAGGAAATTCGGGAAATTTTGCACTGCGATCGCGTCGCAGTCTATCAATTCACGCCCGATTGGGGCGGCAAGTTTATCCATGAGTCGGTAGATGAACAGTGGCTACCCCTGGTGACGGTCGATCACAACACAACTTGGGCAGATACCTACCTTCAAGAAAATCAAGGTGGGCGTTTTCAAAACTTAGAGTCTGCTGTAACACCCAATATTTATAAAGCGAATTATTCTGACTGTCATCTTGCAAAATTAGAAGCGTTTCAGATTCGAGCCTCTATCATTTTGCCCATTTTTATTGGGGAGACGCTTTGGGGTCTACTGGGTGCCTATCAAAATTCAGGTCCAAGAGACTGGCAACCCAGAGAGCTAAGGCTACTAGAGCAGGTGAGTGAACAGTTGGGGGTTGCGCTTCAGCAGGCATCTCTATTAAAACAGCTCACCCAAGCAAAGAAGGTAGCAGACGAAGCAAACCAAGCCAAAAGCACCTTTTTGGCAAACATGAGTCACGAATTAAGGACACCGCTCAACACCATCTTAGGCTTTACGCAACTGATGAGTCGAGACCATAACTCAACGTCAGATCAACGAGATACCCTCGATATTATTAATCGAAGTGGCGCACATCTTCTTAATCTGATTAATGATGTTTTGGAGATGTCAAAAATTGAGTCAGGTCAGCAATGTATTAATCCAAAAGATTTTGATCTCTACGGACTCCTTGAAAATCTGAAGGAAATTTTTAGCTTCAAGCTTCAGGGAAAAGGACTAACGCTAGATTTAGAGTGTGAAACTTCTGTGCCGCGCTATGTGAAGGCTGACGAAGGTAAACTCTCTCAAATCCTCATGAACCTGATGGGTAATGCAATTAAATTTACAGAGCAGGGCAATATAACGCTGCGAATTCAGGTCAATGAAGACAGCATTCCCTTAAATGCCGATGTTAGTTTAATGTGGCTTGATTTTGAAGTTGAAGATACCGGATCTGGGATAGATGCGACCGAACTTGAGAGCATTTTTGATGCCTTTGTCCAAACTGAATCTGGGCGGCAGTCTAACGAAGGCACGGGCTTAGGGCTGACCATTAGTCGTCATTTTGTCGATTTAATGGGCGGTAACATTACAGTCACAAGTAACGTGCATCAAGGGACAAAGGTAAGGTTTTCAATCCCGGTGGGCGATGCGCAGCCCGTCGAAACCCCGCTATTGCCAGACCGTCGCATTGTGTCTTTAGCCGCTGATCAGTCCACCTATCGAATCTTAGTGGTAGAAGATCATCCAGAGAATCGTCAGTTGATGCTGAGATTGCTGAGTTCTGTGGGCTTTGATGTGAGGGTGGTTGCCAATGGCATGGAGGCGATCGCCCAGTGGTGTACTTGGTGCCCTCATTTAATCTGGATGGATTGGCACATGCCCATTCTGAATGGGTGTGATGCTACCCGACAGATCCGGCATTTTGAGTCTCTGCGCGATCAGCCTCACAAAAATGTTGACATGGCTCAAGGGATGTTTGGAGGATTACATCTCCCCAGTGCGAATGCTTTTTCGCCCATCACTAAAACGGTGATTATTGCTTTAACCGCCAGCGTTTTTGATGAAACTCGGGAGGAAGCAAAACAGGCAGGGTGCGATGATTTTATGCTAAAACCGTTTCAGGAAAAGGTACTGTTTGAGAAGATGTCTGAGCTTTTAGGTGTTCAGTATGCCTATGACCTTCCCACAAAGAGTACTACAATTTATGATACAAATCCCGTTTTAAGTCCTCCTTTAAGTCCCATTTTAAATCCGATTGAACTCCACCTATCGCAGCAATCAAGCGAGTGGCTAACTGCTTTATACCAAGCTGCTATTGAACTAGAAGAAGAGACTATTGCGGCGTTGGTCAAAGAGATTGAAGAAAAGCATCCACTACTCGCAACCGTACTAAATTCACTGGTTAAAAATTTGGAATTTAATAAACTCGCATACTTAGCCCAAGATTCTATTTCTTCGATGCAAGATACATATTAGAATCTAGTCTTCTAGAGAAGAGAGCCAACCCATGGTGACACAGAAGGCTAATATCCAAATCTGGGTTGACGCAGATGCCTGTCCAAATCCGATTAAGGAAATTCTGTTTCGAGCCGCTAAACGGGTCAAAATTCTAACCACGTTTGTGGCAAACCAAGAGGTACAAATTTCGGCATCGCCATATATTAAAGCGGTTCAGGTTGGTTCGGGGTTAGATGTGGCTGACCAATATATTGTTGAAAAACTCAACCCAGGCGATCTTGTCATCACCGCAGATATTCCGCTCGCTGCCGAGGCGATCGCCAAGGGAGCCGTTGCGCTCAATCCTCGCGGGGAGTTTTACACTGACGGGAACATTCGAGAGCGTTTATCTTTGAGAAATTTTATGGATGAATTACGCAGTGGAGGTGTAGATACAGGAGGACCGCCTGCCTTTAGCCAGCGCGATCGCCAGAACTTTGCCAATCAGCTTGATCGGTTTTTACAACGCCAGTGACATCCTGAGTCTTCATTTCAATAGCAGGCGTACCATTTCGCTTATCTCATTCTGCTTATCTATCGAGTAGATGCAAAACGATAATGTAGCGCTTGACAAACCTTTTTGTGGGCTGGATTTCTTTTCAGTGGTAACGGACGGACTCTCTGGGGAAGTCTGGGGTGTGGCGATCGCCACACCCCAGCGTTGAAAACTGTCCCTGGTCTAATCAATTATTGAAAAAGTATTGCTATTCTGTACTTGAGTAATTACGGGGGGATTTTCAGAGTGTTTACCAACGGAAATCCCTTATGACAAAAGAAACGGTAGAACAAGCCTTAATTGAGGCCATTCTTCAAGAGATTGAGCGAGAGAAGGTTGATGCACTTGCGCTGCTTCGGCTTCAGATGCAGTGCAGCGAAATAACAACCTTTCCAGCGTTCTGTAATGGTCTGATCACTGAAAAGTGGTCAGATATCATTCGGGATGAAATGCTTCAGTGGCAAACTGCCTTGGGGCTGTCTAGCGAGAAAATGTATCTCGTGATGAATCTGCCCTTAACTAAGTTCACGGCAGCACTACAAACCCAAAATCTCCACCGTATCCTAGATGCCGCAGAGTCCATTAAAGCCTTTTCTCTGTAGGCGCTAGCAATAAGAGGTAAAGTGATTGCGCTTACTGCCACTACTAGATAGAGTGCTTCAGCAGTGGTGAGTGAGGATAGTTCGGGGCAACAGCTCATCCGGCAATGCGCCCCATGAAGCGATTGAGGTTATGCCGAGTGCATGACGAAGAACATCACTCTCGAGTGACAGCTATCACCGAACAAGCTCGTCGCAATTGCCATACTACAGGTGGTTCAGGGAACTGAGCCATCAATGGGGAACATATAACAGGCCGACAAACTTGGTTAGTTTGTCGGCTTTTTTTTGATGACTTCTAAAACCGTTTATAAATTGCGGCAACAGTAATTGGCCTATTCTTCCTCTTCAATTACCGTATTGCGATCGAGCAGAAGCAATTGCCGAAGCTGGTCAGTCCCCAATTCCGAAAGCCAATTTTCTCCTGCACCCACCACCTGATCGGCTAACGCCTTTTTGCTCTCAATCATGTCGTGGATGCGCTCTTCTAACGTGCCACTGCACACAAACTTATGCACCTGCACATTGCGGGTTTGCCCAATCCGAAACACCCGATCCGTCGCCTGATTTTCCACTGCTGGGTTCCACCAGCGATCGAAGTGGAACACATGATTGGCGCGGGTGAGATTGAGTCCCACGCCTCCAGCTTTCAGCGACAAAATAAATAGCCGTGGTCCCTGTGGATCGTTCTGGAACCGATCAATCATCGCCTCTCGCTTAGGCTTAGATACGCCGCCGTACAGCAGCAGCGTTTCGCGGTTGAGGGTCTGCTGCAAATAGCCCTGAAGCAGTTTCCCCATTTCGGCAAACTGGGTGAAGATTAGGGCGCGATCGCCCTCCATCAAAGCCTCCTCTAACATCTCCTCCAGTCGCTTCAGCTTCCCTGATCGTTGGGGCGTATCCGTTAAGGTTGGTTCTTTCAAAAACTGAGCGGGATGGTTGCAGATCTGCTTAAGCTTTGTGAGCGTAGCTAAAATCACCCCATGGCGCTGAATCCCTTCGGCAGATTCCACCGCAGCGAGAGAATCTTGCACCGTCTTTTCGTAGAGTGCCGCTTGCTCTGGGGTAAGTGGACAGAAGACCGTCATCTCCTGTTTATCGGGCAGATCTTGAATAATGGTGCGATCGGTTTTAGTGCGTCGCAAAATGAAGGGTTGAGCCAGCGATCGCAACGTTTGCAGCGAAGCCGTATCGCCATATTTTTCAATGGGCACCGCAAACCGCTTCTGGAAAAATGCCTTGGAGCCAAGGTAGCCCGGGTTCAGAAAGTCCAAAATAGACCATAGTTCCGTAAGTCTATTTTCGAGGGGCGTTCCGGTTAGGGCAATGCGGCTTTTGGCCTGAAGCTTACGGATGGCTTGAGACTGTCGTGCTTCAGGGTTTTTGATATTTTGGGCTTCATCTAAAATAATGGTCTGCCAATCCACGGCAACCAGCGCCTTTTCATCCCGATGCACCAAAGGGTAGCTGGTCAACACCACATCATGCTTTGTAACGGCCTGGGCAAACGGTTTCCCCTGAAGCCTTCCTGCACCGTGATGCAGCATAATTTTGAGCGTAGGCGCAAAGCGCTTGAGTTCCCGCTCCCAGTTGCCTAAAACAGAAGTTGGGCAAATCAATAGCATGGAGCCACTCCAGCGCTTTTCTGCCTTTAGGTGCAGCAAAAACGCAATGAGCTGAATGGTTTTGCCTAACCCCATGTCGTCTGCAAGACAAGCCCCTAGATTCCACTGCTCTAGAAAAGAAAGCCAGCCTGCACCCAGCGATTGATAGGGACGAAGCGTTCCCTCAAACTGTTTGGGTTGCTCAATGGGTTGAACCGTTTGGTTGCCGCTGAGGGTTTCTAAGAGCTGTTCTAGTGCGCCCGTGGCTTCAAACTTGACTACGGGCAGCTTATCTAGGGTCAATACATCGCCTGTATTGAGCTTTAGTGCGTCTTCAAGGGTGAGTCCGGCCTGTCCTTGGCGGCTGGCAAAAAACGCCTCAGCAGACCGGATATCTTGGGGTCTTAACTCCACCCACTCGCCATTCACTTCGACTAAGGGGGAGTTCAGAGACACCAAGTGATCAAACTCACCCTTAGATAGGCGCTGCCCGCCAATGGTGAGTTCCCATTTGAAGCTCAGCAAGCTGGTGAGGGTAATGGCGGCAGCTTTGCCAGCAGTGGGTACGGCAGCACGAACCTGTAAGCCCAAGCGATTCGCCCACCCTTATCGATTCGCCAGTTTGGGCGGCACAATTACGCCAAAGCCGCTGTCTTCTAAGCGCCACGTCACCGCTTTGAGAAATTCATATGCCTGAAGTGGGGTAATGGTGTGCTGGGTAGGCCGCGCTGTCTGTAGACTCTCTTCGATCGCCGGATATACCCGTGAAGCCAGCCCCAAACCCGCCAGCAGCGTTTCTTGAGGATGTTCTAAGGTGCGTCCCTGAACGGAAAGTGATGGCGAAGGGGTCGCCCAGATCTGTTCTGCGCTGACCCAGCAGGTCGGCGCATCGGTAGCCTGTAGCCCATAGCTCACAGTCCAGGTTTGGGAGGAAGGCAAGGGTGGAGCCAGAGAGAAGACCGCGCGAAACGCTTTTTGCTGAGTCTGGGCAAGGTCAAGAGATTTTGTCCAAGTGGCAAAAGCGGAGAGAAGGAGATTGCCGCTTTCCCCCTTCAACCTCAATTCCCCTGTAGGGCGTTCCAGCGCAGAGAGCCATTCAGACAGGCTTTTGTCCTGCATTTTAGTCAGCACAGCGACACTGCTGCTTTCACCACCTAAGATTTTGCGAACCTGCTGATCGACAAGCTGCTGAAGCGACGCTAATAAAATAGGTTTAGAGGGCGTGGGCAATGCTAAGGCAGGTGGCTGTTCTTTATCGTCAGTAGAGGCTCCGACGCAGCACTGACAAACTAGCGGCATTTGAGCCTGCATCTGTCGCAGCCGCGCCTGATCTAAGGCACTGTCTAATAGCGGCTGCCAATAGGCGTAAATAGAACCATCCTGATCTTTTTGGAGAGAAGGCAGCACCTTAGAGCGCACGAGCAAATCTAAACTCCAGCGCGAGACGTGGCTCCAGTAGCGAAGGTCTGTCCCCAGCGGATCTTCGGCTTGCAGATCTGCATTTAACGGAATGGCAAGCAAAAATTCAGTGGCAACTGCCGCACTAAAGCACAGCCCACTAACTTGGAGCGGATAAAGGCAGACCTCTTCAGAAGGTTCAGCCCCAGAATGAAGGGGCACCACGCCCGTATCTGTCCAGTTGCAGAGTAGGCTTAGCGATCGCACCTGCCACCACTCTTCAGCCCCATCGTTTCGCTTCCGGTCTTGAGTACGCTTCTGTAAAACATCTTGGAGCGCAGAAGGGAGCGTCAGAAACTTAGCCCCATGCAGCGACCTAAGCGCATCGAACAGTTCGTCTACCGACAGGCAAAAGGGATGAGGTGGCGCTGGACTGAACGGTGTAATGGGTGCCGTAGAACTGCGCCAGGTTTCTCCCCACAGAAAAAAGACGCTATTGGCGGCTGTAGGTTCGTGAGCAGATAACGCTTGGGAGTCTTGGAGCGTAAGGGACGGATGAATCCAGCTACCGTGCAGCAAAACCATAGGCGTTTCTCTCAAGCTGACGCCATCAAGCGTTCAGGAAAGGGGGGTGAGTCGTCAAACCAAAGATGCACTCCGATTGCCACACCGACATCATTTGCCGATGCAGGCGATTGAGTGCCGCTGCATCCTATGCTATTGCAATTCTCCTGCGATGCATCATCTATGGATTCAATCTCTTCATCCTGGCTGACGTTAAAACCAATCGTTCTTAAACCGTGTCTGCTGCCCTGCACTAGCAACTAATGTTAGGATCGCTTCAGGAAAAAAGAGGAAAAAGAAACCTGAATGTCAGAAATTATTAAGTCAATATCCTTTGATGGACGGGATATTCGGCTCACGATTGGTCGTTTTGCACCACAGGCTGGAGGAAGCGTCTTAGTTGAGTCGGGTGATACGTCTGTTTTAGTCACGGCAACGCGCTCAGGCGGCAGAGAAGGCATTGATTTCTTGCCGTTGCTAGTCGATTACGAAGAGCGTCTTTACGCCGCAGGCCGAATTCCAGGAGGGTTTCTTCGTCGAGAAGGGCGTCCGCCAGAGAAGGCAACGCTGATTTGTCGCCTGATTGATCGTCCGCTGCGCCCGCTATTTCCAGACTGGATGCGCGACGATATCCAGGTGGTGGCAACCACGCTCTCAATGGATGAGAACGTTCCGCCCGATGTATTGGCAGTGACCGGCGCATCTTTAGCGGTGCTGCTGGCAAAGATTCCGTTTTATGGGCCGATGGCGGCGGTGCGCGTTGGGTTAGTAGGTGATGACTTTATCATTAACCCCACCTATGCCGAGATCGAAGCAGGCGAATTGGACTTGGTGATTGCGGGTTCTCCTGAAGGCATTGTGATGATTGAAGCAGGAGCCAGCCAGGTTTCTGAAGAAGACATCATTGAGGCGATCGAGTTTGGCTATGAGGTCGTCATGGATCTCATTAAGGCACAGCAGGAGCTAGTCGAAGAGCTAGGGCTACAGGTGGAAATGCCACAACGCCCTCAAGAAGACGCGACCCTCGAGAACTTTATTGGCGATCGCGTGACGGCTGCCGTTCAAGAAGTGGTGGCACGACTCGAAAAAGACAAAGTTGTGCGAGATGCAGCCCTCGACGCGGTGAAGGCAAGCCTCTCTCAAACCATTGCAGAACTCCCAGATGGAGATGCGGTTAAGGTTGCCGCTGCGGGTAATTCTAAGGCCGTGGGCAAAATCTTCAAAGGCATTACCAAGACGCTCATGCGTCGCCAAATTATTGAGCAAGGCGTGCGGGTAGATGGTCGCACGCTCGATGAAGTGCGCCCTATTAATTGCAGCGTTGGCGTACTGCCTCGGCGCGTCCACGGCAGCGGGTTGTTTAACCGTGGGCTAACGCAGGTGCTGTCTTTGGCAACCTTGGGTACCCCTGGGGATGCGCAAGACATGGATGATCTGCACCCTGACGAGAAAAAACGCTACCTGCACCACTACAATTTCCCGCCGTTCTCTGTGGGTGAAACTCGACCCATGCGATCGCCCGGTCGTCGTGAAGTCGGTCACGGTGCTTTAGCCGAACGCGCTATTGTGCCTGTCTTGCCTACCAAAGAAGACTTCCCCTACGTTATCCGCGTGGTGTCTGAGGTGCTGTCTTCTAACGGCTCTACCTCTATGGGTTCGGTTTGTGGCTCTACCCTTTCTCTGATGGATGCTGGGGTGCCCCTGACCAAGCCTGTGAGCGGTGCCGCAATGGGGCTGATCAAAGAAGGCGAAGAGATTCGGATTCTGACAGATATTCAGGGCATCGAAGACTTCCTTGGCGATATGGACTTTAAGGTCGCCGGAACCGATACGGGCATTACCGCGCTGCAAATGGATATGAAAATCCACGGTCTGCCTCTAGAGACGATTGCCAAGGCCATCCACCAGGCTAAACCTGCGCGGATTCACATTTTAGGCAAGATGCTGGAGGCGATCGCCGAACCCCGCGAAACCATGTCGCCCTTTGCGCCGCGACTGCTGACCATCCGTATTGACCCAGACCAAATTGGTTTGGTGATTGGACCAGGCGGTAAAACCATCAAAGGCATCACCGAGCAAACCGGAGCCAAAATCGACATCGAAGATACTGGTCTTGTGACCATTTCATCTATTGATGAAGAAAAGGCAACCCGCGCCAAAAACATGATCTTAGGCATGACGCGACGGCTGAATGCAGGTGATGTTTACCTGGGCAAGGTCACGCGGGTGATCCCTATCGGTGCCTTTGTGGAAATCATGGCGGGCAAAGAAGGGATGATTCATATCTCACAGCTTGCGGATTACCGCGTCGGCAAGGTAGAGGATGAAGTGAATGTGGGCGATGAAGTGGTCGTCAAAATCCGTGAGATTGACGGACGCGGACGCATTAACCTAACGCGCCTTGGCATCCACCCCGACGAAGCCGCCGCCGCCCGTGCAGGCAGCGCAGCAGAGTAGGCCATTATCCCGTAGGGGCGCAAGGCTTGCGCCCTATATTTTCCAGAATGAAAATATAGAGGGCGCAAGGCTTGCGCCCCTACAAGAGGACCCCTTGAGGAGAACATTGCAGTGGTGAAAATTATTGGACGGCGATCGCTGGGCATCCAGCCCGTCTACGACCTCGGCTTAGCGCAGGATCATAATTTTGTGATTCAGTCTGGCCTCGTGGCCTCCAACTGCTTCAATAAATCTCACTCCACCGCCTACGGCTACGTCACCTATCAAACGGCCTACCTCAAGGCCAACTATCCCGTTGAGTATATGGCGGCGCTGCTCACCTCCAACAGCGGCGATCAGGACAAAATGCCGCGCTACATCAACACCTGCATCAGCATGGGCATTGGGGTAGACCCGCCCCACATCAACCGATCTGGCGTTGACTTTACCCCCCTAGAAACCAGCATTTTATTTGGCCTTTCCGCAGTCCGCAACGTGGGGCAAGGCGCAATCGAAAATATTTTAGCCGCACGAGAGGCGGGCGATCTCTTTTCTTCTCTCGCCGATCTATGCGATCGCATTGACCCCAAAGTCGTCAACCGTCGCGCCCTAGAAGCGCTAATTCAGTGCGGCGCAATGGATTGCTTAGACCTCAATCGAAACCAGCTAGCCCAAGATTTAGACCTCATTTTAGACTGGGTACAGTCTCGCGCCCGCGATCGCGCCATAGGCCAAGGCAACCTGTTTGACATGATGGGCGGCGGAGCTAGCAGTGAGGGTGCGCCCACCAGCCTAGACTCTGCACCTAAAGCCGCCCCTGTGGCAGACTTCCCAGAGTCAGAAAAGCTCAAGTTTGAAAAAGAATTATTGGGGCTGTATATTTCCAACCATCCCCTGCGCGAGATTGAACAGCCCTCTCGTCTGATGGCACCCGTTAGCCTTGCCCACCTCGATACCCAGTCCGATAACATTACTCTTAGCGCCATTG
>JBGSVR010000726.1:0-3113 GCA_041752855.1 Thermosynechococcaceae cyanobacterium | reverse complement strand
AAAGTCACTTCTGTTGATGCTCAAGGCAAACAGCAAATCTCTTGGAAAGCCCTTGACGGTAAAGCAGTACAGCCTGGTGATGTGCTTCGCTACACCCTGGTGAGCGAAAATGCTGGCGACAAGCCCGCAAAAGACCTCAAGCTCACCCAGCCTGTCCCAGCCCAAACCCTCTACACCTTAGATTCTGCTAAGGCTAATGGCGCAGCTCTTACCTACAGCATCGACGGCGGCAAGACCTTTGTTGAAAAGCCCATGGTGACGGTTAAGCTCGCCAGCGGCGAAACGGTTCAAAAGCCTGCACCTGCTGCTAGCTATACCCACATTCGTTGGGACTACAGCAACTCCTTAGCGCCTTTGGCAACCGTCCGTGCCGCTTATGAAGTTGCAGTGAAGTAAAGCCTACCCTCGTCAAGCAACAGCATAGTCTAAAAAAATCCCCTCCTGGTAGGGGTGCCCATAGGGCGGGGTGGGTTTGTTGGCGCAACTGACTAACCTACCCCTCCCGAGAGGGGATTAATAACGGGTCGATAGCAATTCTCTCGGTTATTTAATTCACGCTCTTAAACCATTCTTTTTAACCCTCTAAACCGCTGCCCTGCTCTACTTTTTGGCTGTAGCGGTTTATTAATACTTGATCCGTAGTTCCGCTGTTGTGATGCAGCGTAACGGTTTCGTTCTGCTTTTTGTTTGAGTAGAGATTGATTCGTGAAACCTTTTTTTAAGTGGCAAAATCAACCCAGACGTAAGACTTCTTTAAAGTTTGCAACCCCACTTTTTGTCGGATTGCTGCTTCAGGGAATGGGATCAGTGGCGGCCCAGACCACCAGCGTCGAGCCAGTGAGGTTAGTCAACCAGGCACAGGCTGTTTATAACATCCCCTCCGGCAGCACCATTTCTAGCCTATCAAACCCTCTCAGAATCAAACCAGACAATAGCTTAACGGATCCAGCCGGACAGATTTTAGGATGTGGCGGTCAGCCCCTGGCAGACTACACGGGTTTTGGAGTAGGGCTACATAACATCAATACCACCGACCCCACGGGCAGCGAGCTAGGCTCACTGTTAAGGCTAACGCCCACCGAACTGCCTGATGACCCCAGCAATGATATTCCTCAAGGAATCCAGCCGAATACAGCGAATGTAAATCCCTTTAACCTTTCTAATGAAGGAAGTGGACGCTTTAGTTTTCTCCTTGATCGAAGGCAAGGACAGCTAGAGATTGGCAAAAGCTACATCTTAGTGGTCAACCCACCCGCTGCATCAACGCTCTACAACCAGCGGCGTATCAAAATTCAAATTTTAGATATTCAGGTGGTAGATGGTGAAGAGATTGTCTCTTATCGCGCCATAGCCTTGGATGGCTTGCCCATCACCAGCGCTGGTTCAACCCAGTTTGACCAAACCTCAGTTTTAATTGCCGATGCCAATCGAATTAGCCTACAGCTTTTGGCATTGCGCTTAAACAACACGCTATGTCAGCAAAACCAAGTGAGGCTGACCAAATCTGCCGATCGCGCCTCAGCCGCACCTGGCGATACCGTGATCTATCGCCTTTCTGCGCGTAATTCTTCAGATATCCCCCTCCAAAAGACCGTCATTAGTGATGTGTTACCTCTGGGCTTCAAGTTTTTGACCGCATCTGTCCGAGCAGAGCAAGAAAAGCAGGCCGCCCCTATTCAGGTGACGCAAAACGGTCAAAATGTCACCCTCACTTCCAATACGCCCCTAGCGATAGGCAACACCCTCAATATTGTCTATGCCGCTCAACTCACCACCGATGCGATACGCGGGACAGGCAAAAACTACGCCAATATCAGCAGCCATCGAGCTGATAACAACGCGGAGGTGAAGGATGGCCCCGCGATTCATCAAATTCGCCTCAGTGCGGGGCTTTTGTCGAACTGCGGCACTATTGTGGGTCGCGTATTTGAAGACCGCAACTTTGACGGGGAACAGCAGAACGGTGAACCAGGCATCCCCAATGCGGTGGTGTATCTCGAGGATGGCAACCGCGTCACCTCTGACCCTAACGGGTTGTTTAGCGTCAAATGTGCGCTACCAGGCTACCATACGGGCGTTTTAGACCCCATGAGCGTACCAGGGTATCAAATTGCGCCCAACCGTCGCTTTATTGAGGGCAATAGCGCATCTCGGCTGGTGCGCTTAGCACCTGGCAGTATGGCTCGGATGAATTTTGCCGTTATTCCCACTGGGAAACAGGGGGATAACCCATGAAGAAACCACGCCGACATGCTAATGCTGCCGCTGTTTTGGGCGCGACAGTTGCTCTGCTAGGGGTCTGTTTACCGAGTGCGATCGCCGCTCCAACCCCAGACGCCACACCACTCCCTTCTCTCAATGCCCCCAATCCCGATCGCCTTGCGCCCTCTCAACCTGCGATCGCCCCCGAAGCCGCGCCATCTCCTGCGCCATTGCCATCTCCTGCCGCAGAAGTGCCATCCCAGGCCGTTACGCCCACCAGTACATCTGAGATTGCAATCTTAACGCCCACACCCGGGATGGTTCTAGATCAGCCTGCGACTTCACTGACCATTCAGTATCCGGTGGGGATGAAGGTTGATGTATTCGTCAACGAGCAGATTGGCGATCGCGGCTTGATAGGTCGAACCGAAACCAATCAAACGACAGGGCGAGTGACCGAAACGTGGTACGGCATCATCCTCAAAGAGGGTAAAAACGCCATTAGTGTCCATCGGGCAGGTGATGCAAAGCCAAGTGCCAACATTGAAGTGCAGGTCAGCGGACTGCCGACTCAGATTAAAGTTTCCACCCTAGAAACGAAAATTCCAGCGGATGGTCGCTCAACAGCAACCATTCAAGGTGAACTTCAGGATGCAGCAGGCAATCTCTCTAACTGGTCAGCCGATGTCACCCTAGACGCAAGCGCTGGCGAATTTGTCGGCACCGACCAGGCCCCCGATAGCCCAGGCTTTCAGGTGAAGGTGAATCGCGGACGCTTTACGGCGGCTCTCCGCTCTACGTCTCAAGCCCAGGCAGTTCGCGTCCGCGCCCAGACTGGTAACTTAGAAAGCTACTATCAGTTTCAGTTTGAAACACCCGTGCGTAAGTCCCTACTCTCGACGGGTGTACTA
>JBGSVR010000725.1:0-1511 GCA_041752855.1 Thermosynechococcaceae cyanobacterium | reverse complement strand
GGCGGCGCAGGCAACGGGGGCTTCCCCGTGGCGAGTGCTGACGCGATATTTGCTGCTCAACGTTATTCAGAGTGTACCCGTACTATTTACATTGAATGCAGCGGACGCAATTTTGACCCTGGCGGGGCTTGGATTTTTAGGGCTGGGGCTACCGGAAGAGGTGCCGGAGTGGGGACATGATCTGCGACAGGCGCTCAGTGGCCTATCGACGGGCGGCATCTGGTGGACGGCACTGTTTCCAGGGCTGGCGATGACGCTGCTGGTGGTGGGGCTTTCTTTGGTGGGAGAAGGACTGAATGACCTTATTAACCCGCTGCTGCGGCGCAATAGCTGGCGGCAGTAGGCGAAGGCAATAGAGCGTTAAATCTCTATGCGGCAAATGTAAAAGGCTCCATAGGTATTTCAGGGAGATGGACAATGATAAAAGTCTGGAATCCTTACAGCTCTTGAACCTTGGCAATTGGAAATCTCCAGCCCTAAAAGTCTTGCCTAGCAAAGAATTGCGACAATTATTGTCTCAGATCTCCCTGGAACACCTGTAGAGCCTAATATTTTAGCGATCGCCCCGGAATCAGCGGCAGAACATGATTGCATTTTGGATGAAACCGTCAAGACATCACAAGCAATGTATAATTTTGTACATCAAATAAAAACTTCAGGCTATGCACCGAACGCAAATTTACCTGCCAAACGACCTTCACGCGCGACTAAAGGCACGATCAAGATTTGATGGACTGAGCATATCTGAGTTGATTCGTCGGGCTGTCGAAAAAGACCTTCAGCACAACTCCTCTAGCAGTGACGTGCGCCAGTTTTTTGAGGAGATGGCACCACTAGAAAGCTTTGCCGACTGCGAACCAGAGCAATACGTGCGATCGCTCCGTAATTCCAGCCGGATACTCAAAAATGAGCAAAATGACGACTGAGCGATTGCTCTTAGATACTGATGTCGTCATTCACTTGATGAAGAAACATCCTGAAACCGTTGAGCGCTTTGTAAAACTGGCGGAACATGGCACGATATTTTTGCTATCGCCCATCGTGATAGTCGAAGTCTATGCAGGCGCATTTAAGCGTGAGCATCGCCAGATTGAAGCTTTCTTTGGGTTGTGTGAGGCTGTGACCCTCGATGGAGAAGTGGCTCGTGTGGCGGGACACTATGCCAATCGCTACCGAAAAGCATTTCAAGGCATTTCTTTAGAAGATTATTTGCTGGCTGCTACCGCTCGTCAGCAGCGCTGTCCTTTGTGGACGGGCACTTGCAAACACTACCCAATGGATGATATTGACCTGTTTGCAAATGAGCCACCTGTTTGATTGAAGCGACAGAGGGCGATCGCAAACAGGTTGTCTCAGCAGACAGTCTGATATAAGATAGAAAAGCCTCATTCAAGGGCGAGTGGCGGAATGGTAGACGCACCACACTCAAAATGTGGCGACTTCGGTCGTGGGAGTTCGAGTCTCCCCTCGCCCATTTGTTAAAGAACAGGCAGACTGTTGGGTAGAGTGTT
>JBGSVR010000724.1:0-16432 GCA_041752855.1 Thermosynechococcaceae cyanobacterium | reverse complement strand
TTTCTAATCCATCTATGGTTTGGAAGTGCTTTTGGTGAGCGAGCTTCAAAAGCTGTGTGGGTCTAGGCGTATAGATTAGGTCATAGACAATGGCACCGCAAGGAAGCAAACCCATTGCACGTTCATCTAGTGGCGATGCATCCACATTGGGATGCATCCCGATAGGCGTAGTGTTGACCACCAGCCCCACTTGAGGCAGCAGTGCGTCAAGGGCTGACCACTCATGGACCTGAGCCGAAATCTGTAGTTCCGCTTGAAGCAGACTTTTTTGAAGTGCCCTAAGCTTGAGCAGGTCACGACCGACCACATGGATCGCAGAACACTGGATCTGATGACACCCTGCAATAACGGCTCGCGCTGAACCGCCATTGCCTAAGATGCAGACTTCTGTGTCACGCCAGGTTTGATTGAGTGCTGCGAGGGGAGAGACAAATCCTTGAACATCCGTATTGGTACCCACCCAGCGATCGCCCTGACGGCTAATCGTGTTAACCGCGCCTACAGCCTGAGCCAGGGGTGAGATCTCCTGAAGGTAGGGCATAATGGTCTGCTTATGGGGGATGGTGACGTTAAACCCTTGATAGCCTAGCGCCGCCATCCCCTTGAGGGCTGCTTCAAGATGAGCTGATTCCACTTTGAGTGGCAAATAGACATACTCCAGAACCGTGTGGTTTAGGGTTAAATCACGAGTCGCCAGCGCTGCGTTATGCATCACTGGCGACAGAGAATGTTCAATGGGACATCCGATAACGCCGAGTAGCTGAGTGGTGCCCCTAATTTGAACCATAGAATTTATGCGTCCCCACAAAGACATTGAGGTGATTTAGACCGCCTCAAAATCCTTCTCGCCAGTACGAATACGGACAATTTTTTCGACAGGCGTTACGAAGATTTTGCCATCTCCAATTTCACCCGTGCGAGCCGCCGCCACAATTTTATCGACAACCATATCGACCTGACCGTCTTCAATAACAATTTCAATTTTGAGCTTCTGCAAAAACTCAACTGTATATTCAGAGCCTCTATAGCGCTCCGTTTGGCCTTTCTGACGCCCGAAGCCTCGAACTTCAGAAACCGTCATGCCAACGACACCTGCATTGACCAGCGCAATTTTTACTTCGTCAAGCTTAAAGGGACGAATAATAGCTTCAACCTTCTTCAATGTCTTTCTCCAGGGTTAAAACAATACTTCTTCTGACACACCCCTTTCTATCACCGCCAGTGAAGAGGTACTTGTAGCAGAATATACCGTTTTGAGCTTTGTCCGGCAAAGTCTCTCAACCACTGGCTTTTAAGCTGAAGGATTTTGAACCGTCTATTTAGTCGCATTAAGTACAGTTTAGCGGTCAAAGAAGTGTCTAGAGTAAGGCATGTAAAGCCCTAAACTGATATCCTAGGGTCGCTTCGCTAGGGTCTATTTCTGAGAAATGGGCAAGGTCATAGACCAAGCTCAAAATACTAGAATTAGAGCATAGGGGAATGTATTTTTGTATCTTTTCGCGTTCCTAAAGCGACGCGAAACGGGAGGAAACTCCTGAAGTTTATGATTAGAGATTTGCGTGAGAAGAGGCTTGGACATGCTGGAGCTATATCGTCAACAGGCACAACAACGAGCTGAAGCTGGCATTCCGCCGCTTCCGTTAGAGGCTCAACAGGCTACGGAGCTATGTGAGTTAATCAAACACCCTCCAGCGGGTGAAGAAGAGTTTCTGCTAAGTCTCCTGACAGACCGCATTCCTCCTGGTGTTGACCAAGCGGCCTATGTGAAGGCTGGGTTTCTGACGGCGATCGCCAACGGTACCGCCACCAGTCCTCTCGTCTCGCCCAAAGAGGCGGTGCAGCTACTGGGCACCATGATGGGCGGGTATAACGTGCGATCGCTCATTGACCTGCTTAGCCATGCCGACTCAGCCCTGGCTCAAACCGCTGCCGACAGCCTCAAAAAAATTCTTTTAGTGTACGATGCCTTCCACGATGTTCAAGAACTGGCAGAGAACGGCAACTCCTATGCCCAGCAGGTTCTCCAGTCTTGGGCAGATGCCGAATGGTTTACCAGCAAACCAACCTTAGCTGAAGCCATTACCGTAACCGTCTTTAAAGTCCCTGGCGAAACCAACACCGACGACCTCTCACCTGCCACCCACGCCACAACGCGCCCCGATATCCCGCTCCATGCCCTTGCCATGCTGGAAACAAAGCAGCCTGGATCGTTAGAAACCATTGCTGAGCTGAAGAAAAAAGGCCATCCCGTTGCCTACGTGGGCGACGTGGTGGGGACAGGATCCTCTCGTAAATCTGCCATTAACTCTGTGCTGTGGCATGTGGGAGACGATATCCCCTTTGTGCCCAATAAGCGTGGCGGCGGCTATGTTTTGGGCAGCAAAATTGCGCCTATCTTTTTTAATACCGCCGAAGATTCTGGCGCGCTACCCATTGAGTGCGACGTTACGGGGATGGAAACCGGAGACGTCATCACGATTTATCCCTATAAGGGTGAAATCACCAACGCGGCGGGAGAAGTCATTTCGACGTTTACCCTCAAGCCTGACACCATTTTGGATGAAGTCCGTGCCGGAGGCCGGATTCCATTGCTGATTGGTCGTACCCTGACCGACAAAATTCGGATGGCAATGGGGTTAGCGCCTAGCCCTCTCTTTATTCGACCCAGTGCCCCGCTCGATACGGGCAAAGGTTTTACCCTGGCTCAAAAAATGGTAGGTAAAGCCTGTGGGCTAGTTGGCGTGCGTCCTGGCACCTCCTGCGAACCCATCATGACGACGATTGGCTCCCAAGACACCACAGGCCCTATGACCCGTGATGAGCTAAAGGAACTCGCCTGTCTGGGCTTCAGCGCAGATTTGGTCATGCAAAGCTTTTGCCACACCGCCGCATATCCTAAGCCCGTTGATCTCAAAACCCATCACGATTTGCCCGACTTCATCAACTCACGGGGCGGTGTCTCCCTTCACCCAGGAGACGGCATTATTCACTCTTGGCTTAACCGAATGCTGCTACCGGATACCGTCGGCACAGGCGGCGATTCCCATACCCGCTTCCCCCTAGGGATTTCGTTCCCCGCTGGGTCTGGGCTAGTGGCCTTTGCCGCAGCGTTGGGCGTAATGCCGCTGGATATGCCGGAATCGGTGTTGGTTCGATTTAAGGGCAGTTTACAACCTGGCGTGACATTACGGGATGTGGTGAATGCAATCCCCTATGTGGCGATTCAGCAGGGCACGTTGACGGTTGCCAAAGAGAACAAAAAGAATATCTACTCTGGCAAAATTATTGAGATGGAAGGGTTGCCCGACCTCAAGCTAGAGCAAGCCTTTGAGCTGACGGATGCTACTGCGGAAAGATCGGCGGCGGGGTGTGCGATCGCTCTTAGCCCTGCAACTGTTTCTGAGTATCTTAGCTCCAACGTTGCGCTGCTCAAAAATATGGTGGCGCGGGGCTACGGCGATGCCCGTACCATTCTGCGCCGCGTCCGCAAAATGGAGGAATGGCTGGCAAATCCATCGCTGCTCAAGGCAGACCCCGATGCGGAATATTCCGAAATTATTGAGGTAGATCTTGACCAGATTACGGAGCCGCTGGTCGCTGCCCCCAATGACCCCGACAACATTAAGCTGATGTCTGAATGTGCAGGCGACCCGATCCAGGAAGTGTTTATCGGCTCCTGTATGACCAACATTGGTCACTATCGTGCTGCTGCCAAGGTGCTTGAGGGTGCAACCTCTGTCAAAGTTCGGCTCTGGATTGCGCCGCCCACCCGCATGGATGAGCAGCATCTACGAGAAGAGGGCATCTACGACATCTTTAAGGCTGCTGGGGCACGCACTGAAGTACCAGGGTGCAGTCTTTGCATGGGCAACCAGGCTCGTGTAGATGACGGCGTAACGGTGTTTTCTACCTCTACCCGTAACTTTAATAACCGCATGGGCAAAGGGGCACAGGTCTACCTTGGCTCGGCGGAGTTGGCGGCGGTCTGTGCGCTGCTGGGCAAGATGCCTACGGTTGAAGAATATATGGAGATTGTGCAGAAAAAGATTGACCCTTTTGCAGGAGATCTATACCGCTATCTCAACTTCGACCAAATTGCTGGGTTTGCCGATGAGGGGCGAGTTGTCTCGAAGGATGATGAGGCTAAGTTAATGGCGACTGTGGGTTAAATGCTGATTGGGGGTGGGCCTTAGCCCACCCTCTTTTTACACTTATGAGTAAAATTTTTCGTACTCATCATGACTGCCAATCCAAAACCAAGTTATTGTGTCGTCGTCCAAAACTCCAAGCGCACGGTGGCTCCGCGTCACCCGCACTGACCATAATTCTTCTTTGCTGTTAATACACTTGAAATGTAGCGATGGATGAAATGGGTTCTCTGATCATAAACGGTATGCTTTTCGTGCTCCTATCCTCACTGGATCGCTTAGGTCTCTATATCTAGACCAGAAGGACGCCAGCGTCGCAGATTTCATAATTTCTCATAGTCCATTGGGACTGATTGCCCCGCTGCAATCTCCTGCCTTGCCTGTTGAGCTGCTGCAATCAAGTTATTTTGTGTCCGTTCAAATGAAGCATCCCAACGCTTTTCCTCTTCTAAATCAGCAATGAACTCTCGGATATTCTCGGCAACACGCTTCTGTAAGTCGTCTGGCAGAGATTCAACCATCTTGACGATTGTGGTAATGGCAGGAGATGTCATCAATCTGGCCTCGCAACGATTTTACTCTTTTATTTTAGCTAGAGGAGGCGATCGCCTAGTGGTAGCGTGGGTTGAGGAACGAAACCCGCACTCAATCCTTATCAGTTTGTAATTGGGTTTCCTGACGTCAGCCCAAACTACCTGTCTGACGAGTTTTCTAATCCCACCAGAAAAAGAGGCGATCGCCTGCCATAATCTGGTTTCTTGGCGTTTGGGGATGCTATAGACATAGAGAATTGACCTTTTATTTTAGCTGGAGGGGCGATCGCATTCTCAGCAATAAACCCAGTTTTTCAGGCGCTAGTAACGTTCATTTTCAGTCAGCCAAAAATTTGCTTGCAGGCGAATTATAGTTTAATGGCAAACCATTCTCCTCAATTTAGGCTGAGTGCAGGAGGGTTTGGGTGAGGCGATCGCCGCTTCTAATTCTTCCCGATGATACGTAAAATATGACTGGAAAATTAGGATGAGCATCTCAATACAGTTAAGTTTGTGGTCGCAGATTGGAGTATCTTGTTTAGTCATTGGCTTAGTGGGATGCGATCTTCAATCACAGCTACAACTGCCCTCAGATTTTTCTCTAGCGCGTCCGTCTAATGCAAAAGGCATTACGATTCTGACCAATCGCCCACTTCTGCCGCTTTCTCGCCATCCTGTCGGCATGAACCTGCACGTTACCAATGACGCAATGCGCCCTGGCATGGTTGAGATGATTCGCCGAACCAAAGCGCGAATCGTCCGCTGGCCTGGGGGTTCTGAGTCTGATATCTATCAATGGCGCACCCATCGCCTCACGCCGCCTTGGTATGCCCACCCCAACTCCACCTTCGATCGCTTTGTGCGAAATTTAGCCCAACCTGCTCAAGTAGAGGTTGCCATTACCCTTAACTACGGCAGCAACGCCGCAGGCAACGGCGGCGGCGACCCAAAAGAAGCAGCGGCATGGGTTGCAGATGCGAAAGCAAAAGGCTACCGCGTGCCTTATTGGACTGTTGGCAATGAAGTGTTTGGCTCTTGGTCAACAGACTTCAACGAAAAGCCCCATGATGCTGAAACCTACGCCGCTAAGGTTGCCAATGCGTTTTATCCCAGAATTAAGGCTGTAGACCCCCAGGCAAAAGTAGGCGTTGTCGTAAACCAGTACGATACGCCCAACCCTAATGGCTGGACTCAAACCGTCCTTAAGCGCGCCCGCTACGATTTTGTAGAGGTTCACCACTACCCTCAAGAACCCAACGGCGGCAGCGATGAGTTTCTGTTGACTAAAGCCGTCCCGCAGTTTCGGCAGATGATGGTGAATTTGCGTAAAGCAATGGGAAATCGCCCCGTCCCCATTCTGATTGGTGAATTCAACAACGTTGCCAATAAACCCAATCGGCAAAGCCTTTCCATTACCAATGCGCTGTACCACGGCCTAATGTATGCCGAGGGTGCAGAACTGGGGCTTGCGGGCGTTTTCCCGTGGGAGATGATTGAAGACTACTGCACTCATCCTGCTCAAACGAAGCTAGAAGTAGGGGACTTTAACCCTAAACTTTACGGCTGGCAAAATTTTGGCACCTATTCTTTGTTTAGTTTGGGGTTGCCCAGCAACAGCCTAAGCTGTAGCCGCAGTGTGCCCGTCATCCCCTTTGGCACCGCTTTTCCCACCGCCCATGCTGCCGCCCTATTTGGGGAATTTGCTTCACCCCGTGAGCGTTTGCTGCAAACAAATGTTGCCACCAACCTTCCTAACCTCAGAGCCTATGCTGCCACACGAGGGAAGGGTTATCGGGTACTTCTGTTTAACTTAGATGCTAAAACAACGGCTAAGATTCCGCTTCAGTTTGGCAGTGGCTTATGGAATGCTCAGCAAGTAACCTATGGTAAAGCCGAATATGACAAGTCTCAGTATGGATTTTGGGCAGAACCAACGCGTCAAACTTTGGGTAAAGTGAAATCAGGCGTTTTGGTCAACCTTCCCCCTTGGAGTATGAGCGTTATTGCTCTGGAGCGCTAGATCTGGGGTTATCCTTAACCCTTCTCTCTTTGCGCCGCCAATTCAGCGGGGGTAAGCCGTTCGTATTTCTCAAAGGGCTGGTGAATCCAGGGGTTGTCGGGTAGATAGTTGACATAGTAATCGGGGATAAATTCAGAACAGTTTTTGTACCACAGCACTGCTGTGCGCACTTCGTCGATGTAAAACCCGTATTTGCGATCGAGCCAGACCAGAGACTTTTTGAGCGTAATGCCAGAATCTACAAGGTCATCGACGACCAACACGCGGTTACCCAAATTAGGCGTGGTCATGGTGAGGTCGCGCCCAAAGGTAACAGAGCCGCGCACCTGATTGTTAAGCCCACCATAGGAAGACGCAGACAAAATGGCAAGGGGTAGGTCAAAGAGCCTAGAAAACGTATCTCCGATTCGTAGACCGCCTTTGGCAAGACACACAATTTGATTAAATTTCCAGTCAGACTGGTGAATGGCAATGGCTAAAGCTTCAATGGCGTGGTGATAGTCATCCCACGAGACATGGAGATCGCGCATGGAGTTGTTAGAGGATATGGAAAATGATTAACCTAAGGGTATCAGGGTTAGTGAGGATGCTGCGATGAATTCAGATACGGCAATTGATTTGTTGAAGAAAGGCTTTCGGATTACGTTGGGAGCCTCCACTTCGCTGGTGGAATCAATTCAAGATCCGCTCAAGCGCGAAGAAAATTTAGCGCAGATGCAGGCAAATCCCAATGCTTTTGCCGAGACGCTGGCAGAGAAGGGCGCTGTGGCAGAGGTTGAAGCGCGTAAGTTTGTCGATAGCGTCGTGACTCAGTACAGCGCTAGCCCATCTGCTGCGCCTTCTGGTAACTATGCACCTTCTTCGACAACTTCGTCGATTGACCCCACGCTAGAGCGAGAGCTGCGGGAGTTTACGACCCAACTGGCAGCGCTGCGAGCTGAGCTGAGTCAAGGCGGCAGTTCCGAGTCTGTTTAAGATAGGTTTCTCATTCAAGGGGAATTCTAATGAAGCTGAATTTGACCCCAAAAATAGTGCAAAATCGCGGTCGATGGCGAATTACAGCCATCGCCGCAACGATGCTGGGCATGAGTTGGGTGAGCCTCCCTGCGATCGCCGTTCAATTCTCTGATGGCACAGTCCAGTTTGCAGGGGTGCCCCGCCTCGGTAAAGTTACCACTACCGATAACCAAGCCTATGCCTGGGGTGCAACCTATTTGTTTACACTCCAGGTACCGGAGGATGCCAGCGAACCCCTCGGTCGGGTGGTGTTGCGACAAGAAGAGGGGCTAGATGCGGTCGAGTTTAATCTGGAGCGCACCTATGCTTACCTGAACGGCGATCGCACTCAAACCACTGCCGTTGAATCTATCAACTCTAAGCCAGATACCCTTGAGCTGAGGTTTAACCCGCCTATTTCCCCTGGCTCTACTGTGACCATTGGGCTGCGACCCTACAGCAACCCACGGACAGGTGGCGTGTATTTGTTTGGCGTCACCACAGCGCCAGCCGGAGATAAGGTGCGAGATCAGTTTATTGGCTACGGACGGCTTCAGTTCTATGACCGTTCTTTTTGGCGTTCTTTCTGATCAGATCAGGATGACTGTGCCGCTTTCGCCAACGCCCTATGACTGGATCGATGATTCTTTAGCTGCTATTCATCGCGCTCACTGGTATCGCAAGGTTAGAGCCATTACGTCTGAGGCTGGCCCTATGGTGAAGCTCGAGGGCAAAACAATGCTCAATTTTGCCAGCAATGATTATTTAGGGCTGGCAAGCGATGAAAGGCTCAAGCAGGCTGCGATCGCCGCAATTACGCGCTACGGGACAGGCAGCACAGGTTCTCGGCTCACCAGCGGTCAGCGCCCAATTCATGATGAACTAGAAACGGCGATCGCCCAGTGGAAGCAGACAGAAGCGGCGATTGTGTTTAGCTCTGGCTATACTGCCAACCTAGGGGCAATTACGGCGCTGGTGGGCGTAAAGGATCTGATTTTAGGCGACGCATACAACCACTCCAGCCTTAAAAATGGGGCAAAGCTGAGTGGTGCCGCAGTATTTGATTATGCTCATAACGATGTGGCTCAGCTTCGGCTTTTGCTAGAGCAGCATCGGGAAAACTATCGCCGCTGTCTGGTGCTGACGGATGGCGTGTTTAGTATGGATGGTGATATTTGTCCTCTGCCAGAGATTTTGGCGCTGGCGGCAGAATTTAACTGCATGGTTTTAGTGGATGATGCCCACGGCACAGGCGTAATGGGCGCAACGGGGGCTGGCTGTGTGGAGCAATTGGGCTGTAGCAAAATGCCCCTGGTTCACATGGGGACTTTAAGTAAGGCGTTGGGTAGCTTAGGTGGCTACGTTGCTGGTTCAGCCGCTCTTATTGATTTTTTACGCAACCGCGCTGCGACCTGGATTTACACGACTGCTCTATCGCCTGCCGATACTGCTGCGGCACTTGCGGCGATTAAGATTGTGCAGGCAGAGCCAGAGCGCCGCCGTCAACTTTGGGACAGAATTGCTCAGCTTAAGCAGCAGCTTGAAAGGTGCGATCGCCTTAAGCTGCTGCCTTCACAATCGCCGATTATATGTTTACAGCTACCCAACGCTGAGGCTGCACTTCGGGTTAGTGAACAGCTCTTAGAACAAAGCATTTTTGCCCCTGCCATTCGTCCGCCGACGGTGCCTACCAGCCGAATTCGATTCTCTGTGATGGCAATCCATCAGCCAGTGCATATTGAGGTTTTGGGGGGGGCGATCGCACAACTCAATCTCTCTTAAATTTGGGGAGCCAGTTTTCGTTTCCATTCAACTAACTGCCCTTATTAAAAGCCATCTTCAAGACCGAAAGGGTCTAATGGTCTTCCACAATATATTGACTACGAAGTTCTTTTCCCCCAGCGCTCACTCAACGAATTTAGTCGGTGGCTCCATCGCTTTGCAGATCAGGCTCTAGTATTGTCTCCACAAACACTTGTTCAAAAACATACAGACGCTGCACAATGACTTTGCGATCATTATCAAAAGATTAGGTCTATCATCCCGTCCTCCGCTACGCCACAAGATAGAGTTTCTTGATCGCCAGCTTTAGAACGCTGATTTCTCATCAGGATACCGCTCGAGCGCAATTCTTCAAGCGGTATCACTGTCTCAAAACTATTGTCCTTTTGGATGCTTTGCCTTCTCTTTTATCTATCACTCGTCGGTTGTAGACGCAGCAATACTGCCTTGGGCGCTGGCTGCGATGTGTTGGTGCCACCTGTATTGGCTTTGATTGGACGAGCGGGACAGTATGGGCCTGATGCTCTTCCATCATTGGGACAACAAAAGCCGACAGGGGAATCTGGGTGGCATTGCGTTCCTTTTACTACATCTGCAAAAGCTGGAGTGGTCAAGCTGGCGCTACAAACGAAAAGGGCTAGGGCTAAGGCTTTCATGGGATGTTCCTTTTGATGTGGTTTACTCTTTTAGTATCGGTATTTACCTCGCTACTGGCAGTGACACATACGCTCCAGCTTTGGTGATCTTGCTACGCCCTTTGAGTGATTTTGGTGATCATGGCTGGTTTTAGAAGACACCACCCGTTAACCGCGCCATAACAAAAACTGTACTCAACTCAATCTCCCTTAAAGTTGGGTAAGGTTCAATTGAGAAGCCCTTAGGGTCATAATAAGTTCACATTTGTTTTTTGATATATAAACTCGACCCGTGAACCTAAAAAATCGTATTTTTCTGGTCTTGCTATTGTTTATTCCGCTCTCGCTTGCTGCCGAGTGGCTTAAGCTTGACCCTCTCATTGTCTTTGTGACGGCAGGTTTATCAATTGTCCCCCTCGCCTCATGGATGGGGATGGCGACAGAAGAAATTGCCGTTGTAGTAGGGCCGACCCTGGGCGGCTTACTCAACGCCACTTTTGGCAATGCTACCGAGTTAATTATTGCGCTGATTGCCCTCAAGGCTGGATTGATTGAGGTCGTTAAAGCCAGTCTAACGGGTTCTATTATTGGTAACTTGCTGCTGGTGATGGGTCTATCTATGTTTCTTGGAGGGCTGCGCTATAAAGAGCAGACCTTTCAGCCCGTCATCGCTCGCGTTAATGCCTCTCTGATGAACTTAGCCGTGGTCGCCATTTTATTGCCAACGGCTTTTCACTTCTCTGCACCCAATATTCAAGCGCCTCAAATTCAGAAATTTTCAATCGCCGTCTCGATCATTCTGATTGTGGTGTATTGCCTCACGCTGCTGTTTTCCATGAAAACCCACAGCTATCTCTATGACGTAGGCGTCGCTGAAAACGAGGAAGAACCCAACGATCACGATTCTAGTCATCGTCCCAATCTCAAGCTATGGATTGGCGTACTGTTCGCCGCAACGATCGCCGTTGCCGTGGAGTCAGAACTGTTGGTCAGTAGCCTAGAAGTTGCGACCGAAAAGCTAGGGCTAACGCCGCTCTTTACAGGGGTTATCTTGCTGCCCATCATCGGCAACGCCGCAGAACACGCCACTGCCGTCACCGTTGCCATGAAAAACAAGATGGATCTCTCGGTATCAGTTGCCGTTGGCTCTAGCCTTCAGATTGCGCTGTTTGTCGCACCCGTACTGGTGCTGGTGGGCTGGCTGATGGGTCAACCGATGGATCTAGACTTCAACCCCTTTGAGTTAGTGGCCGTTGCCGTCTCAGTTCTCATTGCCAATTCCATTAGTTCAGACGGTCAATCCAATTGGCTAGAAGGAATGCTTTTGCTGGCAGCCTATCTTGTCTTAGGGCTTGCCTTCTATTTTCATCCAGCAGGATAAAAATAGTTTAATCTCGTTAGATCGTAATTTTCTCTGGGCACTCTAGAGCTAGGCGAAATGCTGTTTTTCTCGAAAGCTCTGAAGCTTTAGGGTGCATGGGCACCTTGAGCTAAGCCTAGGAAGCGTGCGATCGCTCATGATTTGCCAACCGCGAATCATGCCAGCATATCCGGGGGAACCAAATGTCAAGCAATCATTCTGACTGTCAAGAACGGCACGTTTTAGTGATTAATGATGGCAAACGACGGGCGATCGCCCTAGAAGCCGCAGCCTATTCAGTGGGGCGTGATCCATCCAATGCCATTGTGATTAATGCCGATACCATCTCTCGTCAGCATGCTATTTTGCTGCGGGTTCCAGTACCCGGGAAACATCAGTATCGCTATCGAGTGATTGACGGCAACTTTGAGGGTAAGCCCAGCGCTAATGGCGTTTTTGCCAACGGTAAAAAGGTTCGCACCACCGACCTCACCAATGGGGATGTCATTCGATTGGGGCAAACCATCGAGGCGTCTTACCTCACGGTCTCAATGGGTGAAGAAGAATTTAGCCACTACTTAGAAGGCATTTCGTATCAACGCATCAAGACTGAGACGCGTAATGCGAAAGAAACGCTGGTCGCAGATTTCTGTATGGAAGAAGAGCTAAGACAAGAAATAGCGTCAGTGGCAACAATGCCGGTTCAGGTAAAATCTCTTCCACAAAACAGATCGTCGGCACCTTTAACGGCGACCATCCATGAGGCGAGCGCGGTTGGTCATCGTACACTGCCGTGGAAGGTTATTATTCCTGGTGTGCTGCTTGTGATTGTTGGCATTGCTAGCGCCTGGGTTGTAATGTCCCAATCTCGTCCTGCTCAATCTTCGGCTGAAACGCGTTATTCAGCGCCAGCAAATCAGCCTAGTTCAACAAAATAAAGCGTGTCCTATGCGCTGTTGCCAATGAATTGTGTCAAGCACTTTAGACGCGGTAGTAATCTCGATACCACTGCACAAATTTTTGAAGCCCCACTTCAATGGCAGTATTGGGTCTAAAGTCAAAGTCTCGCGCTAAATCTTCTACGTCAGCATAGGTTGAGAGTACCTCTCCAGGCTGCATCGGCAGCATATTTTTAGTGGCGGTCTGGCCTAAAAGTTGCTCCAGCAGCTCAATGAATCTCAGGAGTTGAACGGGGGTATGATTCCCAATGTTGTACAGACGATAGGGGGGCGAAGATAACGCCTGAAGGCTTTCTACTGCTGGGGTTAGCCGAACTTCAGATTGAGGAGGGCTAGTCAAAATTCGGGCTAAGGCTTCGGTGATATCGTCAATGTAGGTGAAGTCTCGCTCCATGCTGCCAAAGTTATACACATCTATGGGCTTTTGGGCCAAGATGGATTTCACAAACTTAAAGTAGGCCATATCGGGTCTTCCCCAGGGGCCATAGACGGTAAAAAAGCGTAAACCTGTAATCGGGATTTGGTACAGGTGGCTATAGGTATAGGCGAGCAGCTCGTTTGCTTTTTTCGTGGCGGCATAAAGCGAAATAGGGCGATCGACGTTATCCGTCACGGCAAACGGAACTTTAGTATTGGCTCCATACACGGAGCTGGAGGACGCAAATACCAAGTGCTTCACGGGGTGATGGCGACAATTTTCGAGTAGGTTGGTGAAGCCCAAAATGTTGCTGTCAATATAGGCAAACGGGTTGTCTAAGGAATATCGCACACCTGCTTGAGCGGCGAGGTTTATGACAATATCAAAAGACTGCCGTTGAAAGAGCGCACTCAATGCTTCTCTGTCCGCTAGGTCTATTGCCTCAAACCTAAACTGCGCAAAGGGTTCTAACTGCGCTAGCCGATCTTTCTTGAGGGTAACGTCATAGTAAGTATTAAGATTATCAATGCCGTAGACTGTTTCACCATCGCTTAGCAAACGATGGGCAAGATGATAGCCAATGAATCCGGCAACGCCTGTGATTAAGATGCTCATATCTATAGATTTAGGTTAGCGCGACTAGGAAGATACCCAGACCCATCACAAGGCTACCCATGAGGCGACCGGGCACAACCTGTTCATGAAGTAATACCGTGCGCCGAGTAAACTGACGGCATAGGTTAAGGCCGTTGTGGGGCGCACATAGCTCAGGTCAAAGCGAGAGATTGCTACGAGGTAAAACCCCAACGACAGCACTAAGGTGATTACACCCAGCACAATTGAGGGACTGGTCAGCAGGTAGCCTATGAAGTTAAAAACGGCGTGGGGCGTAAGAGACTGAACCGCGCCAAATGCTTTCATTCCATGGCTGAGCCACAGGTCGCCAAAAACCTGGGTTAACACCATCAATATTAAAATTAGTCCATTGATCAAGGCTATGCAGCCGTCTTCAGGGCGGTTCGGTATGCTTGTTGTCCCATCGAAGACCTTTTCCTCCAAAAGCACCCTACCACGGGATGTCTGCGTTTAAGATTTTGTCAGTCATTCCAAATTCAAATCTTGCCAAGAATTGAAGGATTGACTGAGTTTGCAGTAATTTCTGTTTTGAACGGGGTTTCCAGGTCGATACGCTCAAGTCATGCTGCGATTAGGTTAGGGGATAGGTCTAGATAACCGCTAAGCTAACGAATCAGTTGAACCATCACGCCAGCACTAACCTTGCTCCAAGCTTTATCTGCTGTCAGCGCTGGCAAATTGAGCTTAAGCGCCAAAGCCAAGCAAGCGCGATCGCCCAAAGACAATCCCGCAGTTCGAGTGCTAGGCAAGAGTTCTGCAATCATCAATGCAAGTGCTTCATCCACAGGGTAAATCTGAATCGCTTGATCCAATAACCCTAACGCTCTAAGCTGCACCGAAACCTGCTGAGGCGACTTTCCCCGTTCTGACAATTTTGAAAGCACTTCTGCCCAATTTACCGCGCTGATCGCGGTTCCCTGCGTCAATGCAGTTGCAACCCTTTCTGCGCCTGCCTCTCCCTGCAAATAAGCCAATACTGCTGAAGCATCTAACACCACTGTGGGCTTAAGACTCACGAGTCTTGCTCTAGTCTTGCTTCCGCTCGACGCTCCTGAATGAGTTCATCCGCCAGACTAATATTGGGTGCAATGTCTTTGAACAAGCCCTGCGCCGTTTGAACTTGTTTCGCTAAACTAACCAGTCGTAAACTATCATCCGCTTCAACTGTAACGACCAGGCGATCGCCTTGCTGAAGACCAATTCGCTTGCGTAGCGATGCAGGAAGAACCAATCGTCCACGCTCTCCAGCCCGAATCGTATACTGCTCAGGTTTTTCTGTGATTTGACTCATGATGTTAATCAACCGTGGGCTGTAAATAGATTATACCACTCTAAAAAATAGCCCACAATTTGAGCGTTGCTTAAGGAGCTTCAACGAACCAGTAAAGTGTTAATGGATTTCTCGGCCCCCTCGGAGTTGGATGATTGGCTGAGTTCGCAGTAATTTTCGTTTTGAACGGAGTTGAGCTGGTTTCCAGGTCGATACGCTCAAGCCATGCTCAATTTGGGTTACGGCATGGGTCTAGACAACCAAACGCAGACGAGTGCAGCGACTCCAGGCAATGTCTGAATCAGAAGTGTTGTGGGCTTTAGGGTAACGGCACCAAATAGGCCAGCAATGATGACGCAGGCTAAAAAGAAGGTTTTGATGGGGTAGCCTTTTGCGCCGGAAATGATGCCCCAGGTTAGGCCAGAGGCGATAAACCCGTTATAAAGTCCGGCGTTTGCTACTATGGCGGCGGCTTGAGTGGCTTCTGTGAGGTTAAAGCCCAATCTTTTGTGAATGAAGGGTTGTTTCCAGAAGAAGATTTCGCCAATCATTAGCGCGAAGTGGATTAGGATGGCGATCGCCGTCAACACATTTGCAGTTTGTAGCATTTTTCTCCTTATTTTGATGATTAGCCCCACTTTCACTCATGGCTTGATAGTTTTCAGTTTTTGATTCAAAACATAAAAAATAGATCTATCATTTGACACCCTTTTGTACGATCTCTCGACCTCCGAAGTACTTTACGGCAAAGTAGTAAAGGTGTCTGAGACGAAAATCGCCAAGCATGTCAAGAAAAAGAAGATCGATATCTCTCTTGCTAACTGGAACTGAGCCAAGGTATTGGTAGAGCGCATCGTGAACCATAGAAGCACGATAAGTAAATGGCTTCATGGTTCGGACATCAATATGACCATCTGGGATGCCAACAACTGTTATATCGAAAAAGCTAAACTTTGGCGTGCAGCCATCCCACGAATAGCCAGTACCATTTGATTTGACGGTTACTAAGCCATCGGTCGAAATTTCAAGCCATTCAGCAACAAATGACGCGTCTAAACTCCAAGTTGTCTGATAGGAGAAGTCAACCATTTCCTTAAATATGTATGGATGCTTCCCCGTTCTTTTCTTGGAGCGTGGCTGAGGAAGATTCATAAGTATGCTCATTGATATATCAACGGCTGGAGCTTTCAGGGGTAGAAAGGGTTTTCTAGCGAACTTCATAAACAAGAAATCCACTCCATTTACAATTCAAAATAATATATTCACCTAGGGATAAAATCAGGGCTGTTTCATTCTAAATTTCAGTCTTTCGTGCATCTACAGAAATACGTGGTTGTAGACTCTAGAAATATCATTACTCAATGTCGGAAATGTCCTAAACTCGTTGCCCAAATCTAGAATGAAATGACCCTGGGGATAAAATATTAAATGCTCTAAGTTATTGCACAATAACTTAGAGCGTTTACAAGGGGTTTCATCATTTTTGATGATTACTTTCGCAAACGAAGTTCTCGATCACTTCCTAGTGGTTTCGTTGTATAGCAATCCTGAATGATATGAAGACAGATCATGTATAGAAAAAGCTGTTTAGACTGAAATTAACTCAACTTTCTGGTCAAAAGTGCCATACATATTTAACTTGGGGAATTCAAAAAACTGATAATGTGTTGCGAGC
>JBGSVR010000723.1:0-1832 GCA_041752855.1 Thermosynechococcaceae cyanobacterium | reverse complement strand
TTTCTGAAATCGCAGGGGGCCAAAAGCAGAACCCCAAACTTGCTGATGGGTATTGATATCTAAGCCTCGGTCTAGGCTGACCCAGGTAGTTTCTGTGATTTCAACGTAGCTATGGAGATAGGTTTGACAGCCATTTTTCTCGATTAGGCATTGATTACCCTCTACGCCACCAAGGAAGCGATCGCCTCCCACCTCCCCCATTTCTCGCTTAAACACCATGGAGCAGTTGTGTCTGCGCTCAATGCAGTCTGGGGTAATGGTGTTAAGAATGCTCAAGTCTCGCCCAGAACCGGCATAAAACAGCGCATTTTTGAGGCTGTAGTTTTCGATGTAGATGCGATCGCCCTGATCGACCAAACGATGAACACCCTGACGGTAGGGTTTCCAGAGGTCGTAATCGTAGACCTGCTCTGAGTAGAGTCCAATGCCGTCAAAAAATTCAAAGGCTAAAGGCCGAAAGAAGACATGAATATGGGCGTAGTCCTTTGGGTTTTCGCGGGCTTGCTGAGCATTGCTAAAGTCCCCTGCCATCCAACGTGCCAGGGTGATTAAATCATGAGAGGCTGATGTGGCCTGATGAAACTCATTCATGATCCTGGGCTGGGCTGACGAATTTCTGAAGAAAATGAAGCCGTGACCACTCCAGTACCCGCACTGGTTTTAATCAGAGACACCCGACAGCGGACGTTTGGGTTGACAAACCAGATTTTTTCTTCAGCCGCAGCACGTTCATAGGCTGTAACCAGCACAAATGTTTCGTCTGGTGTAATGGAATACTCGCCAACTGCCGCAATGGTTTCGGCATAACCCTGATCGCGCAGAAGTTTGCCACAGTTTGCCTGATTTGGATCCGGCACTGGCACTAAAACGCAGGTGCCTTTAACGGCTTCGCTGTCTTCCCAGTCCGACTGTCCTTCCCAGCTCATGCGAAAGGGTGAAGCGATCGCCCCAGGCTCAACGCAATAGGTACTGCACAGCTCTAAAACCGCTGGGTCAGTTTCTGAAAGCGCAATAATGTCAATCTCAGACTGCACTGCCTCAAAGTGGGCAAATGCTAAATGATGGGCACTGCGCTGCGATCGCCAGCGCCCAATAGATTTCTCAACAAACTCCGTAATGTCCATCAACCCTGCACAGTTTTAATGATCGGCTGCACCTAAACGGACACATCAGCGCATAAAGGCCGCGTAGGGGCAGGTTTAGCCAAAACAGTTTGAACTAAACCCAAACACTCTGCCAAAACCTGCCCTTTTAGACTTTATTAGGCAACTTCAGTAATACTGAGAATTTTGCCACCCGTTCTTTGAATATTTTGAATATTCTGAGAAAGCTGACTGTAGGCCACTTCAAAAGTCACAGCACTTCGAGTCACACGAGCGCCATAGTTCGCCTTAGACACCGCAACGCGGAACCGCTTGCCCGTATTGCCCGTACCGCTACCCGAAGACCGAATAGGGGAAACAATTTTAGTAGCTAGGTTGCCACCCAAGTCGCTGATGAGCTTTGCCGATTGACCAATATCATTGGCAGCAAAACCGCGCATCAAGGCAAAAGTACGGTTGAAGTTATTATTCTTAAAGCCAGTTTGAGTGCGATTGCCCTGGGCAGAAGGCACCACATTTTCACCAAATCCTCTGAAATATTCGTCGCTATCAATGTAGGAATTGATTTCAGCATCATAGCCTTCAGCGTTGTAGCGCTGCACATGCTCGGCAATTTCAGCCTGATCTTGAGGGGCACGGCCTAGTAAATGCTTAAAGTTCAGTTCAATAAAGCGATAAGGCGAAGACGTTTCAAAAAATAGCGCACGGTACAGCTCAGATTGAGCCACA
>JBGSVR010000722.1:0-4468 GCA_041752855.1 Thermosynechococcaceae cyanobacterium | reverse complement strand
CAAAACGACGGTTCAACAGGAGTCGCAAGACTCGCGGTAGCGAGCGATTTTATTCACTATGCACCACGCGGCCTAAGTTGTAGCTTTGATTTTGGTTTTGAAGTTGGAGACCAAACTGCTTAGAAAAAGATTTATCTGTCAGACAGTAAAAGAGATGGTGAATGTTTAGTAGAGATTGGGCAGTATAGGGATAGTGAATTAAACCTCTTAACTTAAAAGCTGACAATGAAATCCAATCAAATCCCCACTTGGGGATATATTTTGATTTTCTTTTTTGGTCTTCAAATTTTTCAAAATTTTATAACCCCAATTCTCTATCCTTTCTTGACAAGCTTAGCTATACCTTTTTATCTGCAAGTCATAATGATGCTGGGAATTAGCAATATTGTCTTGCTAGAAGTTGTTTGTCGATTCTTTTTCCTTCAATCATTAAGGGCACCAAGTTTTAGCCCTAGTCAACTTACAGATTGGCCTAAACTGAATTCTGATGCCTTTAGCTATTATACAAAAGAGCTAGAGGGATTAGGCTTTAAGTTTTTAGGTGATTATTCTTCCCCCACAGTAAAAGGAATGATTCGCCTATTTATTCATCAAGAACATTACTGTATGGCAGAGGTTGGGCAAATAGAGAATCATCCGATTCAATGTTATTTAGTGTCCTGGTTAGATGATGGGTGGTCTTTAGCCGTTTCAAATAGTCAAGCAAGTTTTAAACAAAGCTCGGTAGCGTATGCTTTTTTTCGCCTCCCTAGAAATCTTCGTATTCGTATAAAAGGAGCGGAACCCTACCATCTCTTAGAATTATTTCAGGAATGGAGAGGAAAAGTCTTAAATGACTTGCGCATAAGCTATCAAAGAGAACTGTCAGTTGAAACTTACTTTAGTAAAGAACGAGAAAATTTCAGTAAGTATGGTCAGCGTTTACTGTATAGTAGTCTAACCTGGAGACTAATTGAGATGTATTTATTTAGATTAAATCCCAAAATGATCTGGTTAGGTGAATATTCTAAATTTAGGACTTCCTAATAGTTTGTATTGTAGGTCTAATCCATAATTCAATCAGCAAATAATTGTATCCAAGACTTTTTTATGTGCCCCGTAGACTTGCCACCAGCAGTCACGGGGTTTTTCCGTGCATTCTCACCTCCTACCGACTAAGAGGCTTCCTGCTCTGGCTTTGCTTCTTCGACTGCTGAAGCTGCTGCACTTGCTGCTTAGCCTTCTGCTCCTTCTCAAGGTCAATGAGCTTTTTTAACACCTCAATCTGTTTGGCGCTCACATTGCCATTCACCACAGTTTTATTGCTCTCAAGAACCACTTCATCGCCCTTGCGTGTGACCTTAAGCTTGTCGCCTTTGAGATGGATACAAAAGCCCTGCATCTGCCAGGTGTAGGAGCCATCCTTTAGGTTCAGCTCTCCAGCATTCTTTGCAAGCCATTTGCAAGGCTCCACGGCCCGTTCGTTGAGCTTGTTCTGCTGTGACATGGCGATCACCCGTTCTGAGCTGCGGTGATTGCCAAACTTAGGACGGCTTGCCATCTCTTTGACTGACTTGATGTGGTCGCGTACCTCGTCAGGTTCCTGGAGCGCTCTGGCTGATTTGCTTTGAGCAAGGATGCCATCAATGCGCTCTGGTGTGTATTTGCCAGACTCGACGGCGGCGCGATAGACATGGGCATCTAACCTGATCTCAGCGATCTTTCCGAGTCCTGGTCGGAGCTGCTGGGCGATCGCCTCGTATTCATCCCTGTCTGCTTTGGTCTGAGCGAGTTGCTTTTGCTGGTGGTAAACGGGGATTTGAGCCTTAATGCCTTCGATATAGGCTTTGACCAAAGTAGGGTTATCGAGAGCTAGGGCTGTGTCGCTTTGAGCCAGGACTCGGTCAGCCTCTGCGCCATAGATGCCCACGCTAAGGCAAACGTATAGGTCTACCTGTTCTTCACGGAAATCGCCCATTGTACGACGGGCAAATTTAACGGTTGAGAGATATTCAGCACGGTCACGCGCGAGCTGTGCGTTGGCCTCGGCTAGTTCCTCTTTCTGCTGTTGGTACTGCGGTGCATCAGCTTTAATGCTCTCAATATAGGTCAGCACCTGGGCGGGATCGTTAAGGGTGATCGCCTGGTCACTCTGCGCTAGAACGCGGTCAACATTTTTTGTATCTCCAGCCCTTAAGCACACCTCCATATCGAGCTGATTTCCTGGCATGTTGCCAAGCTCAGTCTTGACCTGCTGAGCGATCGCCACATACTCAGCTCTATCTGCCATCCGTTGCGCTTCGGCTGCGACCTTTGCTGCTAGAGCGTTTTCATACCGATATCGGATCTGTGGTGCATGGGTCTTGATGTGGTCAACGTAAGCCTGAACTTGCTGGGGGGACTTAAGCGATCGCGCGTTGTCGCCTTGGCTAAGGAAGCGATCGCCATCCTTAGCTTCAGCTTTAGCAATGGTGCGTAGGTAGACTTCAGCATCAAGGAATTCCGGTGTGGCCTGTGGGTAATTGATGCGAACCTGACGGGCGATCGCGTTGTACTCAGTCCGGTAGTGGGTGCGTTTGTCTGGGTCGCTGGTTTCGGCGGTGGCGATCGCCTGGGTGTAGGCGAGTGGGCCACGATTGATGATGAGGTCATCAAGTCCTTTGCCTTCTTCCGGCTTCCAGTTGACGACCTTGCAGGTGCAGCCTCGGGCTTCAAGAAGTTCAATGCCTCGTACCCTGTCACGGCGGACGGTGCGGATAGTTGCAGCCTTGGTGTCCTGGTCATAGGCAAAGCGGAATTCGCGCCCTGGTGTGGCAAAGACCGCCATCTGCTCATTGAGTAAGCGCTCTGGCAGTAGCTTACCTTCGGCATCTCTGGCGTGATAGATGCCATTCACCCCTGCGATACCGATGGTCACTTCACCTTGGCTCAGGCTTGCCCAAGTCTTCTTGGCTCCCTCTGTAATAGTGATAGGCAAGTTGTACTGACGCACTACATACCAGAAGCCGCTACGCTTTTCGGCTGCTGTGGGTTGGATGCCGTGCTTCTTATAGATGCGGTTGGCAAGAGTGTCCGGCACGATGGGCAGATAAAGACTGCGGCTGACCCCTAACGGATTCTCGTACTTGATGAACTCATCTTGGCCTTTGCGCTCGGTCTTGCCCTGGTCAAGCCTGGGGTTATCGGCCTTAAAGCATCCCCAAGTGCTGAGCTGTGGCGGCTGTCCTGGCTGAAGATTGAGCAGGGATTGAGCATCAATGCCAGCTTTACCCCACCAACCGCCTTGGGCGACCTGCTCATACTGAGCCATGAGCCGCGCCATTGGTTGCGTGACATATTGGCCTGTACCGAGCTGGGCTAAGCGTTCGGAAAGGAGTCGTTCATAGACCTCCTGACCGGAAACACTCTCGACATTGAGGGCGATGAGGTCTGGATGGATGGCGCTGCGTTTGAACTCATCCCAGTGATGTGGCTCAATGTTGCTGGGCACTCTGGCAGGGTAGAGCGGTTGCCAGAATACAGGATTTTCAGTCTTTGCCTTGGGCTGTCGTTTGGTGGGTTTGCTCGTTGTTTTTGCTGGCTGCGATTTACGTCTGGGTGGTTCAACGGTTTTGGTGGGCATGGTGTCCTCATTGGGTTCATTCCTGAACTCTGAAAGGTCATCCATTCTGAAAACAGGGATACCCGTCTTCAGAGTGGACTGCATATCAATGGTCTGGGCGGTGGCTTGGTAATATTCCTCCATTGCGAACTGAACAGCTTTCTGTGCAGGGTAATTCTGAAGTAGTTCGGATAATTCAACCCGCTCCGATGGCGCGATCGCCTGGTCAGAGAGCTGAAGTGGTTCAGCCCCTGACCGTAGCGATTGCCATGCTTGAAGGGCGGTGTCTAGCACCTCAACCTTGCCTAGAGCCGATAATTCCTCAAGCTTGGCGATGAGATTGCTTTGTAGTGCGTCGTTAACCCTTTTTATTTCTTCAAGTTCAGACCGTGCGTTTTGTAAACGGAGTAATGGCTCGGCTAGTTGACGCTGGATTCTAAGCTCGACGATAGAGTCTGCGATTTTCTGGAGATCAAGACCTCCTCCACTAAAGAGAGCAGCGAGTTCAGCTTTTGCGAGTGTGAAGCCTGGACTTCTATGTCTGCCTCGGCTAGACTCACGAGCTTCTCCACGCCCTGAAAGGTCATGTTCTTGCCCTCGGCTGGTGTGAGAAGCACTTGAATCCGCTGCTCTATCTTTTCGGGCAGTGTTTGGATCATCTGATGTAACTCCGGCAAGTCCTCGACCATCTCTAAGATCTGGTCGGCTTTGTCCTGATTCGATAGTAGGAGTTCCAGAATCAAATCTTGCTGGCTCTTGTCCGAAGGATTCGGTGACTGTTGCTGGTCTGACATAATGCTCTCCAATGTTTAGTAAAAAGTTGTTTTCATTTGCGCTAGGTTCTACGCCTAGTTCGCTTGAGACTGATTTAACTGCTTGAGGTACTGG
>JBGSVR010000721.1:0-9587 GCA_041752855.1 Thermosynechococcaceae cyanobacterium | reverse complement strand
GGCTAATCGCTTGAAGAATCTCTTCAGGTCTAATCTTTGGGGAAGTTAAGCTTAATTCTTTGAGTTGCACAGGCACATAGGTTTATCTGACGACAATTGCTAATTTACGCTGCTATGGGCTTAACCGAACAGTATTGGGATGGGGGCGATCGCCCTCCACCAAGCCAGCACATCAAAAGCGCTCCCTTTGACCAAAGGGAGCGCTTTTGCAAAAATGAATAATTAGACCTCTTGCGTCAATCTTAGCCCCCTCATCTCTTGCTTATAGCCGAAGGCTTTACCCTTCTCCCGCTGGGAGAAGGTCTAATTCCGGCTCCCCTCGCCCGTTCTGGGCGAGGGGCTGGGGGAGAGGGTCTTAATGCAAGCGGTCTATTAAAACAGAATTAAACAGAACAGCGTAAAACCCTAAGACATCGCCTGCACAATGTAGTCAAAATAAGGCGCAGCCACCGCCGCCTCATCATCAGACAGCAGCGCCAAAGACGCAGCCTTAAGACAACGAATCGCCTCCGCCATGCCAGGGACAGGCACACCCAAAGAACTGTACATTTCGCGAACCCCAATCAACCCAATCTTTTCAATCGGATCCTTGTCCCCAGAAACCAATCCGTAGGTGATGAGACGCATGTACCAACCGTAGTCGCGTAGGCATAGCGCCCGCTCACGACTGCCGTAGGCATTACCGCCAGGTGCAATAAAATCAGGGCGCTTTTGCCAGAGCTGCCGACTGGCCTGCTCCACAATCCGCTTCTCATTTTCGCCGAGGGTGTTGGCAATTTTAACCCGCACCTCACCAGATTTGAAGAACTCTGCAATGCTTTGTAGTTCGCCGGCGCTGGGGTAGCGCAGCTCATCATCCGCCTGAAGTACGACTTGACTGACAACACTCATAATGTTTTTGCCACCTTTTTAATATCACTCTGTAGTTTACCGACTGGAGGGAACCGAAGAAAGATAATCGCTTCTGTCTAAGGAAAGCTTTACGATTCTAAACATCTTTTCAGATTTAGGGTGAGGGTTTTGAATGCCCATGAGTGGGGCAAGGTGGCGCGCTAAGGGTGCGATCAAGCCATCCTGTAGCCTGCTGCAACCGTGCTAAAGCCTCTTCAGGCTCATCCTTAAGCAGGTATACCAAAGCAGTAGCAGCCTGCTCTAAGGCACGGCTACGACGATTCGATTTAAGTCGATGCCAGTCTTCGGGCTTGAGGCTAAGCTGATGAGCGAGCTGTTGCGCCAACGCCAAAGCATTATCCGGTTGAGCCAGACTCTGAAGGTCAGGCTTGGCACTAAAGTTTGGTAGAGAGACGGTCATAGTAATCCTGTGGGCGTCCGTACTGATCTTAGCGAAGATTATTGCTAGAATGCCTATGGCTTTATCTGCGGCGTTGGTGACTGCCAACAAGTTTATTGATCTATGCTTGTTTTGTACGGGAGCTATTTTGTCCGGTTGCGGTAGACCAGGCTTGTACCTGGAAACCTTAGACCAAGACACTCGGCACCCACCTGGTTCTAGCCAGGTCACAAACTGAGGTAAAACGGCGCTGCGGGAAAGCTACCTGACTAAACCTATCCCTTTTTAATTTATTTAATTAGCGGGTTTTGGGCTAAGACTGACCAAACTGAAGACTGTAGACAATATCTTCCTTATTCGATTCAATCTTGAGGTTCGAGCGAGGATAAGAAACGCACAGGAGCGCATAGCCCTTCTCCACAATCTCAGGCCCTAGACCCATCGCGTCTACCTGCTCCACATCGCCTTCTAAAATTTGAGCGGCACAGGTTGTACAAACGCCAGCACCACAGGAAGTGGGCAGATCCACCCCAGCGGCATGAGCGGACACCAAAACGGTTTGGTCATCAGGAGTCTGGATGGTATAGATAGTTCCGTTGTGGCTGATTTCTGCGGTGTAAGTGTTGCCCATCGGTAAAAAAGTCAACTAGTAAGAGTAAGGACTGCCTTTTAAGGGCAGTCCTTTATTTTTTCATATTCCAGCGCGTTTAGGGAAAATGCCAAGACCCATCCCAAAGCTTATAGAGAACATTTGCACCCACCTAAAAGTTGCTAGAGTCTGGCTCACAAGGGTTAGGAACTTTTATCGACATGATGACAGACTTCAAAAATTCGGTATTAACGAGTGATGCGGTTGTCTTAGTAGCAGCTTTGCTGGTTTCAGGTCTAATATTTAACTGGCTTTTTAGAGTGCTGAGGCCAACGCTAGGAGTTCTGGCAACGATCGCCCTTATTGCCCTTGCGCTTAAGTATTTTTTGGGCGTTAGCCCCGAGGCACTCTGGTATAAGGTCATTCACTTGCCCCAACTTGCACAGAGCCTCTGGAAATCAGTCGAAAACTCAAGCCTGTTTTCTTAGTCTTTCTTTGTCAGGCGTTAATCGACGGGTAATATTGCAGTTCCCGCACCCTCCAGGAGGATACGGGAACTGGTTCTAGAACAGTCAAAATGCGATTTCCTCTCCCGAGGAGAGGATTTTATCAGGCTTGTGTATACAGCCCCTCAGCCGTCACTACTGACAGTTGCGGTACTTGATGTGATAGACCAATCCACGATGGGCTAAATCAAAAGAGTCTACCGTAGCCATCCCTGCACCACGGGCTGACATTGACGCATTGACCCGCATATTGGCGCTATCGCCACAGGCAGACCACACATCGGCTACCGTCACTAAACTATCGCGGACGTTATAGTCTGTTTCTCCCCGAAACGTGCGGGAAAAAACGGGGCCACGATTGCCCGCAAAAAAGTATTCTGCGCGGAGATTTCCCGTTGTTGCAGGGGCAACATAGCCCCGATAATCGGCATCATAAAGTGAAATCTGGAAGCCCTGGGGCACTTTAATGGGAATACTTAAATTACAGCTTTTACGACTTTCTGTACGGCTATTGCCTAGCGCCGCAAATTTATCAAATAAAATACTGAGTTCTTGTCCATCTGGACTAACGCTGACGCTGGCAGATTTATCAGGGCAGCCGCTACCCCCATAGCTTGCACCCAAAATCTCAACTTTACTTTGCGCTAAAACAGGGCTAATCGCGGTTGCTGTCAACAAAGCCGCAGCAAAAAATGCCTTTAGATAATTCATAAAGGGTTCCTTTAGATAATGAAGGTTTATTTGAAAAATAAGAGATGCTGAAACAAAGCTTGAGAAGTAGATATAAACCCACTTACTCCAGCCTTATCTTTCAGATCTAACAAGCAAAAATTTAGAACTTCAACTTAGTTCTGCAACGTATTGAATGCCAATTGAATACCAAGATTATTTAGGCACACTCTACTTTTTGCTTATAGCTTTATGAGTCTTGAGCGCTTACAAAAGTTCCTGACTATGACAAATGCTTTACGATATTAGGTGGTAATAGCAGCAGCAGCGATCGCAACCCAAGGTTCCATGGCAAAGCGTAAAAAAAGCAGCAATGGTCTGAAGTGGATTAAAGAAACTCTAGAACTAAGCCCCAATCATCGGTGGCGTTCTAATCCGGGCTATAAAGTGTTTGTGGCAGGCCGTGGTGCGGTGCGCATTGACGTACCGCAAGATTGGGTATTTGAGCCAGACGATAAATCTTTTCGATTTTTAGACGCGGCTCCACCCAACGACAACTGCCGTCTTGAGGTTTCGTTTAATCTCCTGCCGCCCTCTGACTGGAAACTATTCCCTCTCAAAAGCACGCTCAAAAAAATTGCCGAAGAGGATGAGCGCGACCTCATTGAAGTGGGGGAAGTGGTTACGCTCAAACGACAAACAGCCCACATTGTTTGGATTGAAATTAAGTTTATGGATTCCGAAGAACACCGAGAGGCATTCTCGCGGATTTGCGTTGGCCTCGGTTCTAACGTTCAGTGCCTGATCACCTTTGACTTTTGGGTTGACGAAGCCGAAAAGCTGATACCTGTATGGGATGAAGTGATGCGATCGCTCACCCTTGGTCTCTTTATTAGCGACCCCACAACAGGCACAGCGATTCCAGACTAATCAAAGTCATGCACTAGCGGCACGATTGGGTAGCTTAATGGACTATCTTAAACGGCTGAACTTTCAATCAACTCCGCCATCTCCTCTAGGGGAACCTCTAAACTATTCCAGCCATCTTGACGCGCATCTGTAATAAGCCAATCCAGCGCCGCAGCGCGAACGTCAATGGCAGCGCCTGTTTTGTCTACGCAGTAGCGACCAAACACTAGCTTATCGACTAGGCGCACATTAGCACCCAGTCGGGAATACTCAAAAATTACGCTGTTGTCTACCGTTGCGCCGCCGCAGATGTAGCAGTTAGGGCCAATCATCGAAGGGCCAATAATCTTAGCCCCGTCCTCAATGCGGGTCATACCCCCAATGTAGACAGGCCCTTGAATATCAACCTTATCCCAATTGACCGAGACGTTTAAACCCGTAAAGATACCAGGGGCAACTTCTCGACCCGGAATAGACACATTCTTCACTTCGCCGGACAGTACGCTACGAATGGCGTGCCAGTAGTCAGGCACCCGACCAATATCTACCCACTGAAACTCCATCGGGATGGCGTAAAAGGGTGCCCCCATTTCAACCAGCTTGGGAAATAAATCGCCGCCAATATCGAACATACAGCCAGAGGGGATATAGTCCAGTACCTCTGGCTCAAAAATGTAGATCCCCGTATTAATGTTGTTGCTGAGCGCCTCTTCTACGGAAGGCTTTTCTTGGAATGCCTGAATCCGGCCTTCGTCATCCGTGACCACTACGCCGTAGCTTGACACTTCGCTGGGGTCTACAGTCTTCATGACGACCGTGGCGATCGCCCCTTTCTCTCGATGCCACTTCAGCGCTGCCGTTAGGTCTAGATCAATCAGGGCATCGCCACACAGGACGACAAACGTATCGTCAAAAAAGGGCGAAAAGTCCTGAATCCGCCGCATTCCGCCTGCTGAACCAATCGCATCTCCCACAAGCTGTCCGTTTTCAATTCGGCCTTCAAAAGAGTAGGCAATTTCTACCCCAAAGCGCTGCCCATCTCGGAAATAGTTTTCAATCTCTTCAGCCAGATGGCTGACATTGACCATAATTTGGTCAAACCCATGATTCCTAAGCAGCTCTACCAAAAATTCCATCACGGGCTTCTGGAGAATCGGGATCATCGGCTTGGGGGTTGTATAGGTGATGGGACGAACACGAGTCCCCTTCCCAGCCGCTAAAATCATGGCTTTCATAGGCGCTTATTAATCTCTAACGATACGGAGAATGAGTCGTATAAAGGCTCAGCTAAAGCAAAAACCATAGATAAAGCATTCAGCAATCATAGTCTACCCATTTTAGTTTGCGCTCTATCCATACTCCGAATTTTTCAGCGTATGGTTTGACTACAGCGCATAGATCTGACCATTAATCAGCAGCCGCGTAATCCCTTTTGCAGAGAGCTGTGTACAGGCAGACCTCAACATATTGCCATTCGGAACTTTAATGATTCGCTGGGTGCGGTGGGAGAAGCGACGCGCAATTCGATGGTTGTCAAAGACAGGGAGCGTACAGGACTGACCTTCATGAGCCGGAATTTGACCCAAGTCTCCAAAATCTTTGAGCGGTCGAGTAACCAGTTCAGCGGTGCGGTCTACTACGATGTAGCAAATTTTGGGCAACACCGCCTGGGCAAAGGGCATTACTTCTAGCAGCACTTCTGACTGGATCTGCATAGATTGACTTGTCGAGTCAAAGTCTTCTAAGTCATCTTCTTCAGAATCATAATCATCCTCATCAAAATCATCGCTATCTTCATCGTCATCATCGTCGCTTTCATCCTCGTCAGAAGTGGCGGCGATCGCAAATGAAGACGTTAGGTTAGGTCCCAAATCTTCTAAGATGGCGCTCATTTCATCTTGGAGCGGCGTGACTGCGCGAAGCAGCGGCGGGGGAGTGACGGCGTTAGCGCTAACCTCAACGCTCTCTGGAGATGAATCTTGGGCGCGGAGTGCGGCAATTTTACTTAAATTATCTTCTAGAGAATTACTGCTCCAGCGATGATTGCCAATCATATCCTGATGCTCTTGCAGCTCTTCTCGGACAGGGCGCAGGGTGGGGGGCGCAATAGAGCGAGGTGCCGCAACCCTTTCGGTAACGGCTTCGGTGATAGCTTCGGGTACAGCAGTCGGCAAAGGCTCCAGCGCCTCTTGCAACGGCACTGAAGCGACCGGAGTAGCGGGCTTAAGAATAAGCTTCGGTTTTTTATCTAAGACAATGACTTTTTCTGGTGTTGCCAACTCGACGACCTCTTCAGAAAGAAGAGAAGGCACAGCAATGGGGTTTTCTATAACCACCTGCTCAGCAGAAGGTTCTGAAGCAGTAGCCTGCTTCAGTAAGCGCCGAATGGTCGAGGAACTGACCTGATAGCGCTCTGCTAAACCCAGGATAGTATCCTGTTGTTGCTCGAAGCAGGAGACAATTTCTTGCTTTTCGAGATCAGACAGTTTGCTCCGAGTCATTTAAACCTATGGTTACTGCGAAGAGTGATGGTAAAGGGGGTGACGGGTTTGTCACCCCCTATGGTAGCTTTTGTTCAGTCGGTTTTTCCGAGTTCTGTCGCAGTTTTCTGATGGGCTGCCCACTCAACTTGGCGCAAGATGCCCCGCAGCATTGCCAATTCTGGTCGAGAAAGCTGCGATCGCAGTGCCATTTGCCGAAATTTCTGCATTCGGCTAGCCACGGTATGAGGGTGAAGGTAGCCAATGTTGAGTAAGACGTTCTCTAGATGCGCTACATACTGATCAACGGCATCCATGGGCGCAAGATCCAGGTCATCTTGCACTACAGGCGATCGCAGCGGCAAAACACAGGGTTCTTGGACGCTTTGGTACAGCTCATAGCAGCACACCGCAACGGCCTGTGCCAAATTGAGCGACGCATACTCCGCCGAACTGGGAATACTCACAAACCGCTGGGCGTAGTTCAGCTCGGCATTCGACAGTCCCCGATCTTCTGGACCAAAAATAAGAGCTGATGGCAGATCTAGAAGCCACGGGAGTGATTGTCGCGGCTGCTCTAGGGGCACAATAGAGACCACATCGCGGGGTCTGGCAGTAGTGGCGATCGCCCTAAAGCACCCTTCTAGCGCCAAAGGCAGCGTTGCAACTTGCTGAGCCGCCTCTAAGATATCTGCTGCATGAACCGCCATCTGCCGCGCCTCAGCACCCAACGGGTCACAGTGAGGGTTCACTAAAACGAGGTGCCGCAATCCCATATTTTTCATCACGCGAGCGACAGAACCTACATTCAGCGGGCCGGCAGGCTCTACCAAAACGATGCGAATATTATGCAGTCCTGCACCCATGAATCTCTATTGCTAAACCTTTCTGCTCGTTGATTCTATAGTGATGCAGGTAAGCGAAGTAGGCAGACTGAATTAACTATAAAACGGGTTTCGGCTTCGCTCAACCCTCAATTCCCGTATTGGCGCGGGTTGAGCGAAGTCGAAACCCAAACCCCATCAGTAATTTAATTACGCCCATCTACTGATACAAATCTCTAAAAGCCACTGGCTAGTGGCTGCAAATCTAACTCTGTCTGCTGCCCCAAAAAATCAGTAAGCCATTCTTTAACGTGGTAGGTGGCGCGACAGTCATCTTCGTTGTACAGCACAATGTCGTTTAAGAGCGTTTCATTGCCTGTCTCTAGCCATTCACTGTACCAGCAGATCGCCTGAGCGCCGTTAGCGGCACTGTTGCGCCATTCAAACCCTAGCCATCGCGCAATCAGCTTTAGGGTATAGCTTTCAATGGGTAAGACTGCCGTGCGAGTCACCCATTCATGCAGATCAAAAAAGCGGGGCAGCATCAACTGTATAAACCCATCGGGTGCGCCATAGAGCCGTGCCAGCCGCGTAACGGTTTGGACTTCGTAGGCACAAAAATGAAAAATAGGCGCATCGGGGTAGCGCTGAAATAAAGCCACTAAGTCTTGCCAAGCCTGCATTTCTTCATCGGGCTGTTTGGCTAAAAACGGATAAAACTGCTGGTGGTTCTGCTGACGGTCTACCATCAAAACGCCGTGGAGATACACCAAATCAAGCCCTGGCTCTGCCTCAATGTCAAAATACAGCTCCACAGCGGCAGTGGGCAGCGCATCAAAATTGTTAAAGGCTCTTGCGCTGGTGAGCAGCACGGGCTGCTGATATACAAATGCCTGAGCCTGAGACACGAGCTTACTAGAGATTTCGTGGCCTAAACCCGTTTTAGCATGAAGGTGAATCGGGTCGGTTTCGGCTAAAATTTCGGCGGTGTCGAGGTTCTGCGCTTGCAGTACCGGATAGCGCGTGGGCGTAACACCGGGCAAAAGCGAAAGGTGATTTTGAGACTGGGCGATCGCATAGCAGTGGTCAAACCAAACACACATGCTGCACCGATTGCGCGCAATAAAAACTTCTGGCTCTTGACGATAGAGCAGCATCTGCAATAGCTCATCGCGCAACGCTTCCATTTGAGGCATTACCTTGGGCAAATCAATGGCATACCAACCCTTATCTTTGAGATAGAGCCAAGCCACTTCGGATGGCACCTGCTGGACTGCCGCCAGCACATCCGCCCCAAAGGCACTTAAAATTTGATACTCCAGTTTAGGGCGCTTGCTCAGCTTTACATCCACAGGCACATAGAGCCAATCCCCCCATACAGAAACCCCAGACCTGCGTATCAACAAATCTGGGGTACTCACAAAGGTATATTGGTCTGTCCTAAAACTCATCAACACGCCCTTACGGATGACGGGCGCACCTTGGCGCATGAGGTTTAACGTGGCAGTACTTCCAGCTTTCCAGTCATGGTAGGGATACTCCGGCTGGGCGAGGGTCTGGTCAAAGGTGAGGCTATCTTGAAATCGCTGTTTGTCTTGCCCCAGCTTTAGCAAAAAATCATTAACCTGACCGCGAACGCCTCTTTCGCCATACATCTCAAGAAATGCTTGTCGATGACATCGCTGAAAGTTGAGCAGCAGTTGATCGGTGAGCAGCATGCTGAATGGGTCATAGAACCTGTAGGCATCTTAACAAAACATTCTATTATTCGATCAAATTAACGCAGCACCGTTACAGCAAGTTAATTCAGCCACGATCTTCGTTTATTCCTGACCGTTTATTTCTGGTTTGTTTTGCTTGGTAAAGAAATGCGCGGATTGCAAACCGACAGGGCATTCTCTAAACAGTTGTCACCTCCCTGTATACGCAGGGTCTTGGTTATGAACTCAATCACATTACGGAAGCTTTGGTCTGTTGTTGAAGAAACTCAGACGCCTATCCTGCTTGGGCTGAATGATACAGACTTAATCCAGCAGCTCCTCCATCAAATTCAGCACAAGTACCGCCTCAGCAAAGAAGAGATGCAGGCAGTACGAAGCTATTTAGGCGATCGCCTTTCTCTCATTCGCGATATGGCACACTAATTCAAGGCTTCTGCATGAGCGATCTAAGCTCACGTCACATAGATCAGGAAATGGTGTCTGATGCAATAAAAGGCTGAAAGGCATATACTTCAGTCATTATGAGCGAGGCGAAAAAGCCATGACTGAAAAACAAGCCTACCAAAATCGCACGGCAATTGTTCATTTCGGAGCGACG
>JBGSVR010000720.1:0-2003 GCA_041752855.1 Thermosynechococcaceae cyanobacterium | reverse complement strand
ACCCGACTCTTTGGGGCGCATCAATAAAGTGGAGCTAATTCCTTTAGAAGAACTGGGTCGCCCCCGTATTGACGTGGTGGTCAACTGTTCTGGCGTATTCCGTGACCTGTTTATTAACCAGATGGCGCTGCTCGATCAGGCCGTCAAAATGGCAGCGGAGGCTGATGAGCCTTTAGAGATGAACTTTGTCAGAAAGCACGCCCTCAAGCAGGCTGAAGACTTAGGCATCGAACTCCGACAGGCCGCAACCCGCGTTTTCTCCAACGCGTCAGGGTCTTACTCTTCTAACGTGAGTTTGGCGGTAGAAAACGGCACCTGGGAAAACGAAGCCGAGCTGCAAGAGATGTACCTTACCCGTAAATCCTTTGCCTTCTCTGCCGATTCCCCTGGCACGATGGATCAGTCCCGCGCCATCTTTGAAACTACGCTGAAGACTGTAGAAGTCACGTTCCAGAACCTAGATTCTTCAGAAATCAGCCTGACGGACGTGAGCCACTACTTTGACTCTGACCCCACCAAAATTGTGGCGAAGCTGCGGGATGACGGCAAACAGCCCACTTCCTTTATTGCTGACACCACCACAGCCAATGCTCAGGTGCGGACGCTCTCGGAAACGGTGCGGTTAGATGCTCGTACCAAAATGCTTAACCCTAAGTGGTATGAGGGTATGCTCAGCCACGGCTACGAAGGCGTGCGGGAACTGTCTAAGCGCTTGGTTAATACTAGTGGCTGGTCAGCTACGGCAGGTGCGGTAGACAACTGGGTTTACGAGGATGTGAATACGACGTTCATCGAAGACGAGGCAATGCGCGATCGGCTTAAGAATCTGAATCCGCACTCGTTCCGTAAGATGGTGGCGACGTTGCTTGAGGTGAATGGTCGCGGCTACTGGGAAACCAGCGAAGAAAATCTGCAAATGCTGCGCGATCTCTACCAAGAGATTGAAGACCGGATTGAAGGCGTTGATTAGATAAGACTTACGTAGAAGAGAACCCCGAACCCCTAGTTTTTCAAAACGGCTACGTTCAGAAAAAGGGGGGTTCGGGGTCTTTCCTTTTTTTGGGGACTATTGGAAAGGAGTGCGAGGCTGGTCGACTGACAAAAATTTAAGACCTTCACCCTCTACCGCATACACGCAAGTCCGAGAAAATCCCCTCCTCGGAGGGGTGCCCGTAGGGCGGGGTGGGTTAGTCAGTAGCGCCATGACTCACCCACCCCTCCCCCTCCCAGGAGGGAATTTACGAATCGGCTTATGTCAAAAACCTTTATGAAAGGGAAGGAGTGCGAGGCTGGTTGACGGACAAAGATTTAAGACCCTCACCCCCAACCCCTCTCCCAGAACGGGAGAGGGGAGCCGGAATTAGCCCTTAGGCTTGGGGTGAGAGAGCTAGGATTGATGCAATAGGTCTAATGCTGATAGCCTGTAGCAAAATATAGAGAGTGGCGGCTGAGCAAAAATCAGGAATCTTATTTTTAATGCCATCTCTTACGTTTGATGTTTACCTAAAATCCATTCAGAAGAATCTGCAAAAAGGGAGCGAGCGCAGCCATTATCCAGCGCTGAAAAATTTACTGGATGATCCGGTTCAGGAAATTGATGCGGTCATTGAAGAGAAGGGCAATAAGGCTGGGATTCCTGACTTTACGGTGACACGGCGCGAGATGTTGGTGGGCTATGTAGAAGCTAAGGATGTGGGGCTAGACCTAGACCAAATTGAAAAGACAGATCAGCTCAAGCGCTATTTAGAGGCGTTCCCGAATTTGGTGCTGACTAATTATCTAGAGTTTCGTTGGTATGTGGACGGCAAGCGCAGGCAGAAGGAGACGCTTGCAGAACGTCACGACAATAAGCTTCAGGTTACGGGGGCTGAGAAGGTTGCGGCGCTGTTAGATCAGTTTTTGAACTATCGGGGCGAAATAATCAGCAGCCCTGAGGCGTTGGCGAAACAGATGGCGCGGTTGACGAAGGCGATTCGGTTGGCGACGACGACGGCGCTGGAGTT
>JBGSVR010000719.1:0-1511 GCA_041752855.1 Thermosynechococcaceae cyanobacterium | reverse complement strand
TCGCAACACATTATCAGTTTTTTGAATTCCCCAAGTTAAATATGTATGGCACTTTTGACCAGAAAGTTGAGTTAATTTCAGTCTAAACAGCTTTTTCTATACATGATCTGTCTTCATATCATTCAGGATTGCTATATGTTCTGGGAATTTAATAATGAATTTACTTAAAAAATCTATTTTTATCTCCTTCGGCATTTTTACAATTGTCTTCTTAACTCATTTAAGTCAAATATTGACTAATTTTTCCCCTGGCAATAAATCTTCTGCTTCACCTGTAAAATCAAACAAACGAAATCCAGTTTCCAAATGCTACGACTCTTTTTATGCAAATCCGAAGCAAATTTTGTCTGCAATTGATGGCAAATACACCTACTATCAAATAGTGGCACAACCCAAAAAAGCATTTTCAAAAGATGATATTGCAATTCTCTATTTTCGCACCTCTATTTATCGTTGTGAAGACTTGAGTCGTGGGTCAGGTGGGACAGGCCGTCTAGAGTACATGCCAAAAGCGGTTGCAATAAAGCTGGCTGAACAGTGGTTTCAGCCAGCTTTTGATAAGTGTTTAAAGTCAAAGCAAAATAAAAAATTAGCTAGACAGCAGTGCATTAAAGATTTTGAGAAACACGTAAACATTCCACCAAATACGAATGAAGTCTCGCCCTATTTTCTATTCACTGATGACGCGATCGCACTCAACAGACTAGGCATCAAAACAGATAAAGCGCTTATAGTAGATACCCGTGCCGACTTTGAAAAATATATGTCTAAGTTCAGAAACTCACCTCCACCTTCAAAATAAAGCCCAAGTATTGAAAATCTATCCAGCACTCATTCAGCCCCAGCGAAACTTCAGCAAGCTCTGGTAAGACTATACTCAGTGACTGGGTAAATTCTTCGTGCTAGTCTATCAGTAATTTGTTTTAGGGTGGGGAATAATCATGGCGATCGCAGGACTAATCGTTAATATTTTTCTTCCTGGTATCGGCACCTTAATGTGTGGAAAAATAGTCCAAGGCATAATACAGGTCTGCTTGGGGGTTTTATCATTGATTCTCAATCTGACAATTTTCCTAGCAATTATTGGCATACCCCTATATTTGGGCGTTTGGATCTGGGCAATTATTAGTGCAGCCACTTCAATTGAAAAAAGTATGAAAGGAAAATAGCCTTATCATCACCTAAACCTCGTCTGGGTCAATCCCCAGCTCTCGCAACCGCTGAGCCAACCGAGCTGCTTTCGCTTCGGACTCTTCTAAAGGTGTTGGAATCCAATTTCCCTGATCATCAACCCACCGCAACCACTTTCGGGTTATTCCTTGATACTCGCCCTGCCATAGTCCTAGTCCAGCTTTAAGTTCAGGCATCCAGATCTTCGACTTTGGACAAATCTGAAGGTCAAATGGGCTGAACGCTATGCAAGAAAGGATAATGACGGTTTCAATCTAAAGCCCCGTCATTATCGCCACCTCCATTATGCCTATTCCTCTCACTGCATCTGAGTTTAAGAG
>JBGSVR010000718.1:0-3996 GCA_041752855.1 Thermosynechococcaceae cyanobacterium | reverse complement strand
CTAGAATCGCGCACTGCCACCGACATCCGGCAAAATCCAAAGCCTAGGTTTCTTAGGTGAGCGACCTTGGGCTGTTTCTCCTTCAGTACGTCATAGCCTGCTACGCCAAGGTGAGCCTGACCGTACTCTACATAGACAGGCACATCATGGGTTCTTACCAACAGCGCCTGAGCGCGTCCCGTCGGGTCTGGGATTTGGAGCTGACGATTGCTAGAGTCTAAAAATGCGCTAAAGTCTAAGCCGACAGACTGGAACAGGCGAATACTGTCTTTGAGTAATGCGCCCTTGGGCAAAGCAACCGTTAGCATGAAGCAGCCTTAGTCGAAGGTTCTACGGTTTTAATTGTGACAGAACCCGTTGCACTCACCCAAGCAATTTGCTGAATCTGCCGATGCTAGACTGCCGATGTGGGTTTAACCTGTCATTGGGATTGATTGAGCCTGTAAGCTGGTGAGGCTTGGCACATTAAACTAAAGACATGCTGACCCTACTCGGTAATTAAACGATTCATGACGAACCGACGAATTATTGACCTTTTACGCCACGGAGAACCTGACGATACAGTTACCCTCTCTGGATGGGTACGAACCAAGCGAGAGCTGAAGGGTTTTGCCTTTCTTGAGGTGAATGATGGGTCATCGCTTCAGGGGCTACAGGTGGTAATGGAATCGACCTTGCCAGACTACGAGGATTTGCTGCGATCGCTCTCCACAGGTGCATCCATTACGGTAGAAGGGGTTTTGGTGGCCTCTCAGGGTAAAAACCAGCGGGTGGAGCTAAAGGCGCAAACTGTAAAAGTATGGGGGACTGCCGATCCAGAAACCTACCCCCTCCAAAAAAAGCGCCACTCCTTTGAATTTTTGCGGACGATCGGACATCTACGATCGCGCACCAACACAATGGGCGCGGTGTTTCGCGTTCGTAATGCCTGCTCAGCCGCCATTCACGACTTTTTTCAGTCACGGGGGTTCATGTGGGTGCATACGCCCATTATTACCACAGGGGACTGTGAGGGAGCCGGAGAGCAGTTTGCGGTCACAAACTTTAACCTCAGCCAAATTCCTAAAGCAGCAGACCAGAGCGTAGACTTTAGCCAAGACTTTTTTGGCAAACCCACCTACCTCACCGTCAGCGGACAGCTTGAGGCTGAAATTATGGCGATGGCCTTCAGCAATGTCTACACCTTTGGTCCCACCTTTCGCGCCGAGAACTCTAATACATCCCGTCACCTTGCCGAGTTTTGGATGGTGGAGCCAGAAATGGCGTTCTGTGACCTCAAGGGCGACATGGATTTAGCCGAAGCCTTTTTGAAGCACATCTTTAAGTCTGTTTTAGAGCAGTGCCCAGAAGATATGACGTTTTTTAATGAGCGGATTAACCCCGCAGCGATCGCCACTGCCGAAACCATCATCCACTCAGAATTTGCGCGCATTACCTATACCGAGGCGATCGCCCAGCTCGAAAAAGCGACTCGCACCTTCGAGTACCCCGTCGAGTGGGGGCTAGACCTGCAATCAGAGCATGAGCGCTACCTCGCCGAAGAACTCTTTAAGCGTCCGGTCATCGTCACAGACTACCCCGTGGGAATTAAAGCGTTTTATATGCGCCTCAACGAAGACGAGCGTACCGTCGCCGCGATGGATATTTTAGCCCCCAACATCGGCGAAATTATCGGCGGCTCTCAGCGCGAAGAGCGATTGGACGTACTAGAGCGCCGTATGGCTGCCATGCACATTAGCCCTGAAGACTATAGCTGGTATCTTGATCTGCGCCGCTATGGCACAGTGCCCCATGCAGGCTTTGGGCTTGGGTTTGAGCGGCTGGTGCAGTTTATGACCGGAATGGCAAATATTCGTGATGTGATTCCGTTTCCACGCGCACCCTTAAGTGCCGATTTTTAAGATGCGCCAAACCCTATGAAATACTGGCTCATGAAAACCGAACCCAACGTATTTTCCTGGGATGACCTCCAGAAAATGCCTGGGCAAACAACCCCTTGGGAAGGCGTGCGCAACTATCAGGCGCGTAACTTCATGCGCGACGAGATGAAAATCGGCGATCGCATTTTGTTCTACCACAGCAATATCAAGCCTCAGTCCATCATGGGCATTGCCACCATTGCCCGCGAAGCCTATCCAGATTCGTTTGCCTTTGACCCGTCTAGTCCCTACTACGATCCTAAAAGTAATCCAGAGGCTCCCCGATGGATGATGGTGGATGTGCAGTTTGAGTCGGACTTTGACCCGCCGATTACTTTGGATGAGTTGAAGGAAGTGCGATCGCCAGAACTAGAAGATATGATGCTGTTACAGAAAGGATGCCGACTCTCTGTACAGCCCGTGACGGCTGAGCAATGGCAGGCCGTTTGCAACCTTCGCCCTTAGGATTCGTCATATCTGATAAGCCAATTCAGTTTTATCATTGGTTTTAGTAAAGGTCAGAGCATCATGGGTTTAGCTCTATCCTCTCACTTTGGGATCTATCAATCGATCAGTCTTAGCATCCTGAGTACAGGCATAATGCTGGCAGCTCCAAGTTATGCGCTTCCGGCGGATTTTGGACTACGAGCGCCTGCTCAGGTTGAAAGGCTATTACAAACTCCCGTACAAAAGCCTCAAGTTAAGGCCGATAACCCTTCAGACAAAAGCCTTACCGTTCCAGGGTTATGGTGGGCCAATCAACAGTTTGGGGACAAAATGGTGCAAAACTGGTTTGCCTACCGCCGTCCTGAAGCGCGCAGCAGCCAGGTAAGAGCCATCGTTCGTCCAGATCTATGGAGTCGCTACACTTATTTGGAGCGCTATGCCTTTTTGAAGCGCTTTGGGGCGACTAGCAGTGCGGCTGGCTATCATCTATTGGTTTTAGATCGACAAAATTATCTCCTCGGCTCTTATACCTGCGAATTTCCGAGTCAAACAAAGCCTGCTCCCCTTAATCCGTGGGAACAGCGACTAGCGCCGTTAACCTTGCCGCCGATCAAGGCTCCCTGTAGCGTTTGGATTAGCCCCGTCTATGGCTCCGAGTTTTTCTAGCTGGAGTTTAAGCGCGCATTTGCTGCCACAGGGACTGATATTGCTGGGTTGTTGACTCAGTAATTGGCTCTAAAAGCTCACTTGTGCTAAACCAGCTTTGACTGGTGAGAAACTGTGCTGTAGCGCCTGGGGGCAAGCTTTCTTGACGGACAGAAGACACGGCATCGGTAAATTGAGAAAGCGCCTTCGCAACGTCAGGCTGCCACCAAAATTCAGCCCATTGCTTCAGCAGCTTTGTGTCGCTAGAGCCAGCCTTAGGCCAAACCCAAACATCGCTCCAGAGCGCAGTCCCTGACTGCGGGATGACAAATCCAATCTCGGCCTCATCATTTAAGGCGGGCAATATATCTGTAGACCAGCCCACCGCAGCCCATGTATCTTTAAGCAGCAAGGGCTGAAGGTAGTGACTAGAGCTATAAAATTTAGCATGTTGATGGAGGGTTTTGAGTTCAGACGTGAGGGATGAAATCGTCGCTAGGTTTTGAGTATTGTAGGAGTGATTGAGCTTTTTAAGGGTAAGGCCAATCACTTCACGGGGCTGATTGAGCAGGCTAATTTTGTTTTTGAGTTCCGGTCGCCACAAATCAGCCCAGTCTGTCGGAGTCCAGCCCAGATCTTTGAATTTATCTTTGCGATAGGCAATAACGGTGGCACCCCAGCGGTAGGGGGCACCCCAAATTTCACCCTTGTCAGAGAGCTGACCCTTGCGATCGCGCCGCACCATTTTCTGCCACTGCGGATCGAGGGTATTCCAGCCCGTGATTTGGTCAGTTGCCCACGGGCGAATTAAGTCTTGGGCGATCGCCGCCTGTAGCCAGTAGTCTCCCAGACTGGTGAGGGGATAGAATTTTGAAGGCGAGCCTAAAATACTGTTGCTGATTGACTCAAACAGATTGGGCTGTCGAGCAGACTCCGCTGTTTTAGGGTCTGAACCTTTTTGAAGGTCTAAGAAAAGCTGCTCGGC
>JBGSVR010000717.1:0-5726 GCA_041752855.1 Thermosynechococcaceae cyanobacterium | reverse complement strand
CGCGCCCGTGAGTACGCCAGCACCAGCGCCAGCGCACTCACGGTAATACTCGCCAGCGACCGCGACCGCATCAGCAACCGCGCCCTCGACCGCGCCCTCGTCCGCGTCAGCGCCCTCGACAACACTCGACCCAGCGCCTTCGACCGCGCCCTCGACCGCACCTGCAACCTCACTCACGACCTCGCCCTCGACCTCGCACTCACCAGAATCTTTAATCACTTTGCTAATCTGCCCGATTTGATTCAAGAATTAGAGACACTAAAATCTCAAGTGCATGACCGTAGTCAGCAGTCACAGGAAGTGTTACAAGCTTTTGCAGAACGCATCCTTCAAGTTTGGTGTAGCGGTCTTGGGCTAAACCGTGAGGTTCTCAACCTTTCCAGCAGCGAAATAACCGCTCTAGCTGATTACTTTTATATTTATGAGCTAATGATTCGTTGCAAGGATTCATCCGTGCGAGTTTCACGGGATGTGTGGAAATCTATTGAAAGCGAGATAGCTATGCCCACGTCTGAAAGCAGTTGATCAACAAGATAAAAAAACTAAGACAGTTCTCACGTCCCCAGCAGGGCATCGACACAATCTTCCCTGAGAATAAAATTAATGACGCTTTTAAAAATCAAGCCAGAAGACTGCTCTGTACTGGGCAAAGTCATTCTCAAGCACATGTGGGAAAACCGGACTAGCCTTCGTGAGCTTTCCAAAGCGGCTGGGATCACGCACCCAAGCCTTAGAAGAATTTGCTTGAATCAAGGCAGTCCTACAGCCAGTACGCTGCGAAAATTGTCTACAGTCCTGAAGATTCAGCCTATCGAGCTGTATTTTTTAGCGCACGGAGAGACAATCAAAGCCTTAGCCTCTACATCAGAAGACAAGCGCTTCAAGCCTATCCTCGACGGAATCGACCGGATTGCAGAGAAGGCTATGGCTTAATTTTGCAGCTACAATTCCGGTCGTTCTGGCTTCTGGGGCAGGGTGATCAATCCTCTGCCGATATATTCCAGCAGTTCTGCTAATGAAGTATAGCCAGACGCTTTCAGGGCATCTGAAAGACCTGTCTTTGCTGTTGGGGTACAAGTCGTCGTGATTTTCTCTGCATCCTCTCCCCAAACGTCCCGCACTTTAGGTCGGCCCTTGTGCGATGTGAGGTTACTTTTTGAGGCAGGGTTTTTGCCTCTGGCATATTTGATGGGTTCTTCGTCCTGTTCCGGTTGTTGTGCTTCTGGCATTTGTAATAAGGTTGCCGACATGATAATGACTCCTATTTTACACGGGTTATATTGAAAAATCTAAGACTTTAACTCAGTGGATACGGTATCTTCAGCAGCTCCCGCACTCGCTCTAGCAGGGGCTGGCCTCTGAGCGTAGCTTTGCCTTTTCCACCGATTGAATCCAGCCAGAATTTTGGGTCTGCTCCACCCTGGTAGCTGTACCATTCAGGGTAGCTTCCGCCTCCGCTAATGCCGAACTCATAGGCGATCGCCTCCTTCAGCTCAGCATCCGTTAGACCACGCTTTTGATTTTTGCGCCAGCGGTTGTCGGCCTTTTCGACTTGGTGAAGTGATCGCAACAGAGCGGCATCTACTCGCGCTTGAAGTGGGTCAACAGGTGCAGCAAATAGGCTGAGCTGCTCTTGCGTCTTCATGCTGCACTCAACTCTCTGAGGAACGAATTCACTAGCTGAGCTTTTACCCTGTCATCGAATAAAATGCAGTCTCGCTCCTGCTGGATGTACTGCGCAATCTTGCTATCGAGAGCAAAGCTTAAATATTCTTCGCGCCCCGATTCCGGTTGATTTGCGACTCGTCTCAACGTGTCGTGCCATTGAGAATCACAATCCAGCACAATCTCTACCGCTTCTTGAAACGTTGAACTATAACCATTTGATGGCTCCCAAAGTTTTTGTAGTCTTTCAACTCCAAAGTTTTCAATGCTCAAGGCAACACATTTTGTTGATATACCTTTGAAGGGTGTGCCGATATACTCCCAGGTTCCTCGCTCCGCCACAAAGTTTCTGAAATTCACCACTCTTTTGCAGGTACCCGTTAACATCGCCTCCGGTGTGATCGCTGCCAGCTTACCGTGGGGCTTAAGCAAGCTAAACTGCTTCTCAATATGCGTGATGTAGCTCAGTCCATCAAAGGGCGGATTGGTGACAATGAAGTCATACCGATTGGTGAAATGGGTTTCTAGAAAGTCGGAGCCAATCAGGTTAAAGCCATCCAGCGTCAGCTTTTCCTGATTGAACGGGTCAATCTCAACCACATCTAGAAAAGACTGAGGTAGTCTTGCTCTAAGCTTTCGGGCGATCGCCCCACGCCCTCCGCTTGGCTCAAGTAAGTCCAGTTCCCATTCTTCGCCCTCTGGCAAATCTATCAGCGTGAACAGACTCTCAATTTCTGGATCAGGGGTTTCGTGGAAATGGAATGGGTTTGACTTAGGGACTCTTCCCGCTGAGATGACTTGTTTCAGGATTCTGGAAGGATCGTAGTCAAATAGATGGGTTTTGCCTGTCCAGTGACCTCTGAGCGATTTCAGAAGCCCTTTGAATTCAACGTATTGGTCAATCTCCAATTGCGGAACATCTAAGGCAAAACCGTTGGTTACTGGGTAAATATCGACTCTGTTTTGTAGGATATCCAGCATTAAATCAGAAATTCTTTTGGGGCTGAATTCTATTGAGCTTTGCGGCTGTTGTGGGGTACTCAGTAGCTCCAACTGGCGCATTTTAGTTTGATTCATGTTTTTTCTCGTCGAAGAACCCCGACACAAATGCATCGGGGTTCGTTTGCTGATGGTTAATTGGGCGGCTATCTAGAGACAACCGCCATCGGCTCACACTGCTATGAGCGCTCTCGCTTCAGCGCTACTGTGGCGTTGCTCCACGCGATGTTGAACGTCGAAGCTTCACAGTGCAGGTCAAGGGCAGCACTGCAATCCTTCGCTGTGGCGCTGCTGTCGGGGGAAGCCGCTAGGGCTTGCTCGATATCCGCGATATCCCAACCCCTAAAATGCTCTCGCATCCAGTCGAGGATCTGTGCTTCCGCAACCTCCTCCAGCAACATTGATCGCCGCCATAGCCACTCCCCTAGCTCCGTCACCGTCGTCCTGTTTTTGTGAATGCGTCCGCCAAAAATGATCCGGTTCTCGAACTCTAGATTGTTCTTGCTCCAATCCACAGAGCGCAACCCAATTCGCTGTAGCTTCCCTTCCCAGTTCTCCTGTCGCAACAGGTAAAAGCCCAAGTGCGCCAGACCACAAAGGGCGATCGCGTGTCCACAGATGAAGTTCTGCCGTACATCGCTGGGGGCGTACTCCTTATCGAGCAATCGTTCCCACTCTGGAAGCTCATTGGTGATGGCCTTCCAGAAGGCGATCGCCTTCTCAACTTTCTCATCCTGGCTGAGCTGTGACTTGGTGAAGAGGTACTTGATTGCCTCGTCGATGGCATTGAAGGTGAACACCTTGCTGGATTTGGCGCTGAGCGTGGTCTGTTCTGTGTCGGTGTACTGGGCAAAGACCGGAACACCCTTCATGACCTGACGGGCTAGGTCAGACTCATCCGAGCGGTGGTCGTACAGAAGGTTGAGAGACTTATTGGGCTTACTGGCGTAGTGGTTCAGGTCGTGGAACATCGTCTGTGCCCGTTGTAGGCCACTGTGCAGGAACACCACACAGGAGATTGTCTCGTCCCTTAAGTCTGGGTTCTCAGCTAAGGCAAGCTTCAGTCCTGCGATCCGGTGCTGTCCATCGGCAATCAGAAAGCGTGAGTCCATCGGCACGTTCAAGGTGCCGATATCGCCTTGAGTTTCCTCAAAATTGAACTGCTTTACCTGTTCGTGCGGTACATCTATGGTGACGGTGACAGAACTGAGCGTGTAGTGCTGGCTGGACAGCACATAGTCCTTAAGCTTGTTCGCCCTGGTCACGTTGAGCTTTCGCTGTGCCCTCATCTCTGCTGGCATTTCGTCAGACTCCAGTACAAAGAGCTTGCTGAGTAGTTTGAGCGGGATCATGGTGGTGTAGTATTCCTTCCCACTCTGAATCCCTCGCACACAAGGAAATTGATAGATTGGGGTCTGTTTGAAGGGCACTACCTTTGTTTGGGCTTTCTGGGTCGTGCTGGTGGCTTTGGTCGCTGGCTTGGTCGTGCTGGTCTTTGCCCGTTTGGTCGTGCTGGTTGTTGTGGTCATTTGTTTTTTCCTTGGGGTGAAATGTTTTTGTGCAAAACTATCAAGCCCTTAGCAATGGGCTAAGGGCTACGGCATGGTGGTTTTGGCTCAAGAATTAACTGAATCGGCGGGTAAGTTCTCTGATCTGCTGCCTAATCTGCCGCTCTAGATCAGGCGACAAGTTTTCAACAGTGTCCTCCAGCACTGCGACGAGGCTTCGATTGTTGATATCCAGCAGGGATTTAATAAGTCCTTTGTAGGCTTCTTCAGTCCACCGCTCTGGATAGGCCACGCCCTGCCAATCTGCAAATTTCTGAATCGCTTCAGGATTGGGCTGCTGGTATTGCTCCCGCTCTCGCTCGAAATAGGCTTTTCGGTGCAAAGCAACAGAGTCCAAGCCCTGGCTCAGGCAGAAGTGGTGAAATAGAGCAAAACAACAAGCATCACCGGAACCGTCGCAGCTCTGGCCTAGCTGGAAGGGGCGTTTTGAGAAAAAGCCATGATGTTCTAGATCGTGATAAATCAACTCCAGTCGCGCTTTTGGATAGCGACTGACAAGATGTTTAACCCCTCCGTCTACCTTACGGAAAGCCTGAACCTGATAGACCTGGGAGCGCTTGTCGTAGCCAATCCAGATTGAATCTTGCTCGTTATTGACCTCTAGGTATGTCTCCATTTGAGTTCTATCCACAATTAAGTCTCATACAAAGTCCGTCAACCTCAGCTACGCTCAGCGGTTCCAACCTACCGCCATCGGTAGCGATATCCACGAAAGCTTCGGCGCTCTCCGGTGAGACTTTCTGCCAGTGGCGCAGCGCTGCCAAAACCGTTGCCAGCTCCCGTTCTGTTAGCTGTTGCTCAGGCATACTGCTTGCTCCAGTTCTTAAGTTTGCGAAACCATCCCTTGACCTGCGGCTGCTCGGCCTGGGTTTGCTGTGGCAAGTAAGGCCATGCTCTCGCTGGCAAGAGATAGCAAGCGCCTTCGTAGGTGAGCCAACCACGTTTGAGCATCATCGCGGCTTGGTCAAGGGTGATTGCTCCGGCTGCAACCTCTGGGTGCGCGGTAAACTTTGGCGGTAGTTGTACTTGAGTCATCATCAGTATTCCTAAAAGTTGGCATTAGAAAACCCCGCGATCACTGCTTCTGAAGCTGAGCAATAGCGGGGCTATGGTGTGTGAGTGGGGTGATTCTAGCTAATGCTGTGGTGGGCGATCGCCCTGGCGCAAGATACTGCGCTGGTGCGCTCGGCGTTCGCGTTTCCAGTACCGTCGCTTCTGCCATTTGTTCCGGTGTTTTCGCCATTCTCCATCGCCTTTAAGCGGTCGTTTCGTTTTCGTCATGCTGCCTCCGGTGCTGCTTGGCTGGTCGGTTGTGCTGGGTCTGGGTTTGCCATCCTCACGGCATCGAGCGCAGCGCGACTGACTGCCTTCCATTGGGTTTGCTCGTCATAGGGTGCGAAAACCTGTTTACCGTTCTGGTAGACATTACTGAAAAGAACCTCAGCATTCTCAGTAGAGGGTTGCGGTACTATGGTCAGCGGCTGCTTTAGTTGC
>JBGSVR010000716.1:0-11047 GCA_041752855.1 Thermosynechococcaceae cyanobacterium | reverse complement strand
CAAGAAGACTTACACTTCTCAACCCTGAGGTTCACAAAATACCCATAAAAAGGGTGGTATTTTTCTTGAGCATTTTTACGTAGCTGGAAAAGACCTTACAGCAATCGTTTCAGCTACTCAATTTAAAATGGACACCTACCTATAAAGCGTTTGATGTGGTGGTCGTGCCTTTTCCGTTTACCGATCAGACCGCGACTAAAAAAAGACCTGCGTTAGTGCTGTCTTGTGAGCGGTTTAACTCAGGGATTGGACATAGCGTCATGGCAATGATTACAACGGCATCCCATTCTGCTTGGCCTTTAGACGTGAAGATTACAGATCTTGGAGACGCGGGTTTGAAATCCCCATCCATTATACGGATGAAGCTTTTTACAATTGATCATGCGTTGATTCAAAAATATATTGGTCATCTGAGTCTTCAAGACCAAAAAGCTGTTAAGTCAACGCTTCAGTCTCTACTGTATTTTTCTGATGAAAGCGATTCAATTTGAGCAGCACTTTAGAAGTGTATTATTCCTTTGAGCAAACTAACTTGAAAGGTGACAATATAAAAAGCATTAAATTTATATATTTTTTATGAGGTAGGACGACATAGAATAAGATTGAGTTTATTGTGAATAAAATTGAGTAAGCTATAAGCTGCATATTTCGAGATTTTGATTTAGAAAATGTTCATTTTTGACTTTTACAAAAGTGCTTGACTGAGCTGATAAATTTCATGAATAATATGCCTTTTAAATCAAATCGAATATCGCTTCTTCTTTGGCTTGCACTAATTTTGGTTTTGGGTTCTTTTGTAACTAATCTTACCAGTTATATTGTTTCTCGTAACTCTTTAAGAGAAAGTATTGTTGATAGAGAGCTACCTATTATTAGTGATAGCTTATATTCTGAAATTCAACATGATTTAGTTCGCCCAATCTTTATATCAAGCCAAATGGCACAAAATACTTTTCTTCATGATTGGGTTTTGTCAGGAGAAAAGGATTTAGAACCCTTGAAACGTTATCTAACTGAAATCAAGCTTAAGGAAAATACGATAACAAGTTTCTTTGTGTCTGAAAAAACTCGAAACTATTATTATTCGGATGGTGTCCTTAAAGTTATCTCGGCTAAGGATCCTGTTGATAAATGGTACTTCCGTGCAAAAGGTATACCTGAACCTTATGAAATTAATGTTGACCCAGATGCAACAAACAAAAATATTTTTACAGTCTTTGTTAACTATCGAATGCTGGACTATAAAGGAAGCTTATTAGGCATTGCTGGGGTTGGAATATCTCTAAATAGAGTTGATACATTAGTTCGATTATATGAAAGACAATACAAACGGAAGATTTATTTTATAGATAAAAATGGTTTTCTTACTCTTTCTGAAGATGTAGTCAATAGTAGAAATCTATCAATCCGTGAAAAGCCTGGAATTAAGGATATCTCTAATCAAATTCTAACTAAATCCGTCAAACCAGTTCGCTTAGTCTACAGTCTCGATAATACTGATATTCAAGTTAATTCACGCTATGTCAAAGAACTTGGTGTGTACTTGCTTGTAGAGCAAAATGAGAAAGCTGCACTTGCACCACTTAATAATGTTCTAAGCCTTAATTTAATAATCAGTTCTATTTCAACTATTTTAGTATTAAGTATTATTTTAGCTACGGTTAATCGCTATCAAGACCAGCTTGAAGCTTTTGCTTCTACTGATGTTTTAACTGGATTAGGAAATCGAGTGATTAGTGAAACTCGATTTAGAAAAGCCATTAAAGTTGCAATAAAGACAAACCAGCCCCTTTCCATGATTTTGTTTGATATTGACTTCTTTAAACGAGTCAATGATACCCACGGACATGTCGTCGGAGATAAAGTAATTTCAATGGTTGCCAGTTTAGCGAAGAGCCAAGTTCGCTCGACTGATGGCATCTTTAGATGGGGTGGAGAGGAGTTCTTAGTTCTTCTCTATAATTGTGTCCTACAGGATGCGGTTTTGAGTGCTGAAAAGATCAGAGCTACTATTTCATTAGCATCTCTAAAAATTGATGATCATACTGATATTTCTGTTACAGTAAGCGTTGGCGTTGGACAGTTGCAGTCCAATGAAGATTCAACGAGATTCTTAGATCGCGTTGATAAAGCTTTGTATGCTGCTAAAAATAATGGACGCAACCGAACTGAAGTGACGAGTGACTAAAGGTGAGCGCAATTAGATAAAAAAGCCTACATCCACATTGAAATATTCTGCAAGGGCTTTAGCTTGAGATTTACTAATACTCCGTTTACCGTTGACGACCTCAGAAACCACACCGCGAGAGCCTATGATGCCGATTAGATCCTCTTGTTTACATTCTCTAGACTGCATCAAGTGGATGAGCATATCCAAGGGCGAGGATTTAGGAATGGGATAATGCTCCTCTTCATATTGCTCAATTAAAGTCACCAGCAACTCTAATAGTGCCGATTCTTCGGTCGTTAAGTTGGCGCGATGCTCTAGTTCCGTCGCTAAGGCGATCGCGGCTTCATTCTCTTGTTCACTTTGGATCACTTTTGGCTGATACTGCAAAAGTAAGCTGCCATAAGCATTTCGGTCAAAAGTAAGGGTCATTTTTCCACCGATCCTTGTCGTATTCTGCGTGGGTCAAGATGTACTTGATGTAAATACGTTGCGTGACATAGTTTATGTCCACAATTAAACGATACTGATTTCCTTTGACATTAAAGACTGTGAAATTACCAACGGCTTCAGCTTTTAAATATTGGTCTTGAACTTCAGTTAGATTTTGCCATTGAGCTTTCGTAGCGACTCGATACCAGGCAAACAGGGCATCACATGAATCTGAATGCCGTTGGCAAAAGTCTCTTAATATTTTGCGACTAATGACATGCACTATCAATTTTTCATTTACTATAGCTATATTCTCGCTTTGAGAACACCAAGTCAAGACCGTTTGATGATGGATTGCCTGAAGGTAAGCCCATGAATGCCGTACAGCTTGAGCTGGACTTTAGAAGCGCGAACTCTTGGTGCGTAGCTTTCGCCCAAGCCTTAGCGGAGCCAGAGGTAGCGGACTTGCGGCAGCTTTGGCGATCTTTGGAGCCGGAGCTGCTGGGATTGACCCAGAAAGAGCAGCTAAGCGTTGCGGGTCAGGCATTGTGTGATTTAGCCCAAGTCTGCCAGCGTCGCGCTGAACTCATGTGGGATGAGTGGGTTGATCAGCACAATACGGATGGCCCGATCCCTGATGAGGATTTTCTGGCGGGTCTGGTGCAGAAAAGCATGTTTCTCGATATCTCTAGTCTGGTGCGTCAGCCTAAGTCTCGAAGGGGTGCTGTGGCTGCGGTTGAGGATGAGGGGGAATCGGTTGTTGAGGAAGTGACGAAAGAGGTGGCATTGCTGTTGGCTGCTGCGGATGAAGTGGAATCGGAAGAGGCGATCTTAGGGTTGGAGTATGACGAGGATATTACGGCTTGGGCTGAGGCGATTCGGAAGTGGCTCAAGCAGCGGGGGCTTGAGTCTGTGGTGATCGGACAGCTTCAGCAGGGCACGGGGCTATCGGTTGTGAAATTGTGGTTAGCGGGGCTGTTGGGTGGGCTGGAGATGCGGCAACAAGGTGGGTTTTATGACGTGGCGGGGGTGGCGATAGCTACGCACCAAGAGTCCACATGGCATTAATGGCGATCGCACAACATCGGTCTGGTTCATAAGATCGCCTATTTCCACGTCACCCGTACTGGCTTAAGGTGAAGTAAGCCCTCTGGCTGTCTTACTTTGGAACAAAAGTAGTCAACCTTACGCTGCAAATTCCTCGCTGCTGTTAATGCGCCAGCCTTGCTGTCATAGACCTTTGCATACTTGCTCGGATGACGACTTGTTTTATCTATCAAATCAGACCCATCCCAGTACCAACGCATCCATCGCGTCTTTCCAGTCGAGAGAGACACACTGTATGTGAGCTGCAAGTAGTACCTTACGCCACTTGAGCGTTTTACAGAAGCGCGCTTTACAGGTTTTTCGGGTTCTTTTGCAGGCTCTATCGTCGGCGACGGTTGAGCGATGGCGTGATGTTGTTCCTCAGACTGGATCAGTTCCTCCAACCAGTCCGCACGGGTCAGACCCCTCTCTTCTGCATACTTGCCGAAAGTCTCCCAAACGGAGTCCGTCACGCGCAGACTTCGCACCTGACGTTTTTCATCGGTCTTTTGAATAAATTTCCCTGCTTTACCTCGAGTGCGATTCATCCTCATCACTCCATGTAATACATAGCATTTAGGCTAACTTAGAAATCCATTTTTCCTATGTATTCCACTGAGTAATGGAGCTGATGGACGGGGCTTGCGGACTGTTGGAGCGTTAGCATCGCCTTGCCGAACCCACGCTAACTAGACAAATACAAACATGTATTACAAGTCAAGATTAGCTTTGCCTAAGCATGTGAATGCTTAGGCTACGGGAGCAGGTGGCTGCAAGAGGTGATTGCTTTGTAGCTTTTCCAGAAATAACAGTGACTTCGGTACCCCCGCTTCAGTTTTGCTAGGGCAGCAGCGGTAGAAAGGTCGAAAGGGCAATCGCATCCATCATCTCATCATTACTAATAAAAATACTCTGAAATAAAAACAAAAGTTATTTCAGAGTATTTTATATTTTATTGTGTTTTTGTCATGAATTATTATCTTCTTCAAAAGAATAAACTCATGCTAAAAAACAAATCAGTCATTATGAAATCAAATTCCACAATTAATAACTAGCGCTGAGACTAAGCTCTTGACTAACCTTTTGTGAGCTTAACTCAGTATTTTTCAAAAATTCATGTAACATTGATGAATCGGATGGGAATGTCCAACGTAGTGAACCAAAAGATACATAAGAATCATACATATTGGTTTTCCTAGAAACAGGAAACTGATTCATCATGATCGAATTTGCTTTAAAATTCTTTGGTTCAACGGTAATTGTTTCAGTATCTTCTTGCCAGTATTCAAGATCTATTTTCATTTTTAGTCCTTTTTGATAGTTAACGGAAATTCAAAAATTATTTACATCTAGATCTATTTATATCCATAAATCTAGAATCCAAAAGCTATCCTAGCGCAAACAGTATCAAAATATACAGAATGAAGATAGGCAATGCGATATCGTAACAATACTTTGTCTTACCTATATCCAGCTATACAGTATTTCTTCAAACTCAGCCAAAGCTCGGAAGCGGAATCAATGGATGCGTGATCTCCCTCCGTCTCTTGATAGTTTTTGGGATTCGCACAGTATCAAAGCGGCACAATGATCGATGCTGCTTCCAGGCATGATTTGGAATGATGGCTTAAGTGCGCGAATCTTGCAGGGCAACGGTGAGAGACTGACGATTACCTAGATTTGGCTTCTTTGGCAACAGGCAGTCTTTTGCACTTTTCATAGGTGAAAACTGAAACCCTAGCTTCACCTCTGTTATCACGAGGGCTAAGCAGCCGCGACCGATGCAATAGAAAACGTTGCTTTGTGTTGGGATGAAGAAGCTATCGCCATGTCGAACCCACGCTAACTAGACAAACGCAACCATGTATTACAAGACTGGTTCTGGCACTGCATCCGCTGGCGTAGGCTGCGGGGGCAAGCAAGCGGAGGCGATCACTGTTGCTTGAGAGTAGAATGAGAAAGTAATCGCGCTCAAATCAGTGGTAAGCCGCACCCTGGTTTTAAGGATTAATTGCCCTTAAAATCTAGCTCTGGGGACAGCATAAGGTCGCCATGTACTTGGATCAACGATATCTGAGCCGTTCGACTCGGCAAGACTAATGCCCCGTATATCTGCTATCGAAGCACAGTGGTCGTGCATCGGAATACCGAAGATCGCTGGTTCAAATCCAGCCGTAGCAAGCGGCAATGAGGGGCAAGTGCGATTACTTTGCGGAAAATGACAATTACTCCCGCACTCCGCTTCGGTTTTTCAGGCGCTAGCGCTGCCAGAGTTAACGCAGCATGGGCTTGATTTTGCCACGATCGCTCCGCTTCAGAAGGGCAGGGGGTTGTTGAGTGAGCTAGGACTGGAGCAAAACGGTAGTTCTTATAATGTCGCTGAAATCTTAGTGGATCTGAAGCAAGAAGAGGGTGGCTTGCTGAAGCTTGCTTTTGCTGGGGCATAGGTGGTCTGTTGCGATCTCCCTTCACGAGCCTTGGACTTAAACAGATTGTTGGAATAAGAAGGCATGTAACAGGCGGAGATCACGCTAAAATTAAACGCTCCCCTTTACTATTAAGTAAAGATCGTTTATTTTGACTGCAAATTCAGCTTTTTGTCTGTTTAAGAAGTGTCAAGTCTGTTTAGTAGGGTCTGAGAGATGATGCGTCATCCATTCAATAATACTTTCCTACCTTCAGCCGTTCTAGGGATTGTGTTGGGGTTAGGCGTACACGCACATGCAGCAACGCTTTATCCTGGCACCCAACTTCTGAGCGATACACCAGAATTTTTGGACTTCAAATTTAATCTTTACTCCTTACCTGTCAATTTTTGTAGTGTATTTGGTTCACCCCCAAGTTGTATTTCGTTCCCTCCTCCCCCTAGTCCAGAGTATTCTCTTCTTTTGGGACAGAATTGGAATATTTTCGCTACAGTTGGGACAGGTTATGACTTTGGAAGAGGGATCACTTTATTTGTAGAACAGGTCAATCAAAGTCCGAATCCTATTCTTCCTCGTGCTACTTTTATTGCATCAGAGTCGCGCGGTTTTTTGTCTCCTTTTCCTTCCGAACAAGTCTCATACCTGACAACCGATCCACCAGCAGTTTTTAATACGATAACTTGCTCCCTTGGATCATCCAACTGCGTTACCTATGAGCTTGGAACACGGTCATTTCGGACTATTGGCTCGGATGGCTTCATCCCTCCAATCTTCGAGCTAAAGGGCTTTTTTAATTCTAAACAGGTTCCCGAAACGGAGACAGGCATTGGCGCTTTAGCCGCCCTAGGGCTAATGATTATGGCTCGTTTTAGGAGAGGTTTCTTCAAAGCCAATCCAAAGTCATTGTTCTAGACCAATTTTGTTATTTCGGTTGTTAATCAAAATTTAATTTGCCGTAACGCTACAGCAGCCCAATCAATCTCGGCAATAGTTTTGCACACGGGTAATCCACAGTCCCACTTGTGTTAAAGGTAGGTCACGCCGAGCGAAACAATACAAACACTCATTTCAAGACAAGATTTAGCTCCCGCTCGGCATTCGCTTGCTGTCCCAACCTAAGCAAGCGGACGGAAGAAAGGCGATCGCCTCACACCAGCTTTCCCAAAAAGTGACCGTTGCTCCCGCACACCCTATTCGGATTCGCTACAGAAAGGCGATCGCATTGCCGTAGATAGCAAAGGCAAATCGGAAAGGGACATGGCTTGGGCTTGGGGCGATGCCATAACAATTAATAGGAAAATAAATCCCCATAGAAGCACGACACTCAATCTTTTTTTACAATGCAAGTGCATTTTGAGGGGTATCGGCTGCGGCTTGGTACAGTATCAGAAAGAATCTCTCAGTCGCTTCACCGATGAAAATTCTGCACGGTACATGGATTCCTCAAGCAGAGGGTGATTTTGTCCAAGGGGGCGCGTTTTTTCTGTGGGTTGAAACAACGGAACCTGGGAAGCCGCATAAAACCTCTCATAACGTTCATCCAAGCCAACTCTTTCAGAAAGACCTAGAACCCTTTTTAGCTCAGGCGTTAGGAATTAAGTCAGAGCTGAGGCAGTATCCCGTTGCAGAGCGAATTGTACCCCAGTATTTTCTATTGCCGAGCCAGGGCGATCGCCCCCTCCCCTCCCTCGAACTCGCACGGTACTTAGAGCAAGAGATTCCTGAAACCTTTGACCTGCAATATTGGCAGGTTGACTGCTACACCGTCAAAACGCCCATAAAACGCTCTGGATTTCACTACGCGCTAGTGAGCAACGTCGTTAAGCTGCTCAACGAACTTCACTTTATTGCCATCAACAACTTGGCAGAGGTGCAGCTTGGCGCAGATCTCCTGTTTTGGTATCACTATACCCATGTCTTTAAGCAGATGATTTTGAGGGATCAGTACATCCCCGCCCTAAAGTATCGAGCGCTTTCGGCAGCAAAATCTGCTGCCAAAGGAAAGGGCAAATCTGCCAAGGCTGCCCCTAACGCCACTGCCTCAGACTTTGAACTTTATCCTGGATGGGAAATCGTCAGTGAGCGCTACGAAGATGATCTCAAGCGGTTCATCGACTATATGCCCCTTGCCTGTGTTGCAGGGTTTGCAGAACCCCATGACACGCCCGAATTTTACGACCGCGAAACGTTGCTGCGGCATTTTTCAGAGAGCTTACTCACGGAAACTGTCACCCATACGCCTTCAACAGCAGGCTTTGATCAGAAAATATCCGATACCCTCCTGCATCACTGTGTCAGTGGAAATGCGCGACCGTTTATTAAAAACGTAGGGCTGGATTTATACCAGCAGTGGAGAACCTGGCGCGATCGCATTCTGCACACCCAAACTGCCATCCCGTTCTACCTATGCTTTCAGCTTTGCGAACCGAGCAAGCCAGAAGAAGATTGGGAACTCCAGTTTTTAGTGGCTCCTCGCCAAGACCCATCGCTACGGGTTTCTCTTTTGGACTATTGGCGGATGCGTCCAGCTCAGCAGAAAGCGCTGCATCAGCAGACTGGCGCAAACTTTCAGCAAAATCTGCTGCTCAACCTGGGCTACGCCGCTCGGATCTACCCCAAACTTTGGCAAGGGTTAGAAACCGATCAGCCCGTGAGCATTTTTATGGACTTAACCGGAGCCTTTGAGTTTCTCCAAGATTCTGCTTGGGTGCTGGAGAGTGCCGGATACAAGGTCATTATCCCAGCCTGGTGGACGCCCAAAGGGCATCAAAGGGCAAAAGTACGACTCAAAGCCAAGGGCAAATCCATCGGTGGAAACGATAAAGCAAAAAGCTACTTTAGCTACGACAATCTTGTGGCGTACCAGTACGATCTCGCCATTGGAGATGAACCCGTTTCTGAGAAGGAATGGATGGAGTTGGTTCAGGCTAAGTCACCCCTAGTCCAGTTTCGGGGGCAGTGGATGCATCTAGACCAGGACAAGATGCAGCAGATGCTGGAGTTTTGGAAAAAGCAGCAGCTCGATAACCCAGAGCTGACCCTGATCGATTTTATGCGGCTTACAGCAGAAGGGGGTGATGCCCTAGAGGTGGAATTTGACCGAGGGCAAACTTTAGCCGAAATGCTGGACAAGCTCCACGACAAAAGTAGACTGGAGGCGGTCGCCGACCCAGCTCAACTCCAAGGCACGTTACGGGAGTACCAAAAGCGCGGTGTCTCTTGGCTGTCCTACCTGGAGCAGCTTGGACTCAATGGCTGCTTAGCGGATGACATGGGCTTAGGCAAAACCGTTCAGGTGATTGCGCGACTGGTGCAGGAGCAGGAACAGGCGAGCGCTCCCCTTAAGCCCACGCTGCTGATTGCGCCCACGTCTGTAGTGGGGAACTGGCGTAAAGAAATCGAAAAGTTTGCGCCCCACCTGCGCTCTATTGTTCACCACGGGACTGAACGCGCTAAAGACGTGGCTGAATTTCAGGCGATGGCAAGCCAAAACAATGTGGTGATTACCTCCTTCACCCTGATTCGCAAAGATCTCAAGCTGATTGAGAGTGTGGACTGGCATCGCTTGGTCTTAGACGAAGCCCAAAATATCAAAAACCCTAAAGCCGAGCAGACTAAAGCCATTCTGAAGCTTTCCGCACCCCATCGCCTCGCCCTGACAGGAACCCCAGTTGAGAATCGACTGCTAGACCTATGGTCGATTTTTAATTTCCTAAACCCTGGCTATTTGGGCAAAGAAGCGCAGTTCCGCAAAAACTTTGAAACGCCGATTCAGAAAAACAATGACGTGACGCGATCACAAATCCTCAAAAAGCTGGTAGAACCCTTTATTCTGCGACGGGTAAAGACGGATCAGTCCATTATCAAAGACCTGCCCGATAAGGTGGAGCAAAAGCTTTACTGCAACCTTACCAAAGAGCAAGCCTCGCTTTATGAAGCCGTGGTTAAGGACGTTACACGTGACATAGATGAGGCGGATGGCATCCAGCGCAAGGGTTTGATTTTGGCAACGCTGCTGAAGCTCAAGCAAATTTGCAACCATCCCCGTCAGTTTTTACAGGACGAGAGTGATTTTACAACCGTGCGATCACACAAGCTTAGCCGCCTCAGCGAAATGGTGGCGGAGGTGATGGAGGAAGGCGAAAGTCTGCTGATCTTTACCCAATTTACGGAACTGGGCGATGCGTTGGAAAAGTACCTACGTCATACCTGCCGCTACAACACCTACTACCTCCACGGCGGCACCAATCGCAATAAGCGAGAGGCCATGATTACGGAATTCCAAGACCCCGAAACGGAGCCGTCGGTGTTTATTTTGTCGCTGAAGGCGGGGGGTGTGGGCATTACGCTCACGAAGGCCAATCATGTGTTCCACTTCGATCGCTGGTGGAACCCTGCGGTGGAAAATCAGGCTACTGACCGTGCCTTTCGGATTGGGCAGAAGAAGAATGTGTTTGTCCACAAGTTTGTAGCGATTGGCACCTTAGAGGAGCGCATTGATGAAATGATTGAGGACAAGAAGAAGCTGGCGGGTTCGATTGTGGGTTCTGATGAATCTTGGCTGACGGAGTTAGACAACAATGCGTTTAAAAAGCTCATTGCACTCAATAAAAGCGCAATTTTGGAGTAAACCCTATGGCGCAATTTAGTCGGTCTTGGTGGGGGCAACGCTTTATTGCCGCCCTTGAAAAAATTATGGACTCTGGCCGTCTCAGCCGAGGCCGTTCCTATGCCCGTGGCGGCAAGGTCAAAAGTTTTGGCATCAAGGACGGGGTGATTTCAGCACAGGTACGTGGGTGCCTGTCTATTTTGATTTAACGTCTTGCAGGTTAAATCTCAAATAGCTTGGCATAATGGGCTTTTAGCCAATTTTTCAACAATAGAATTATTGTCGCCAAAAGCCATTCATAGCTTAAAAACAATTCGTACCAGTTGA
>JBGSVR010000715.1:0-2415 GCA_041752855.1 Thermosynechococcaceae cyanobacterium | reverse complement strand
CAAGAAGACTTACACTTCTCAACCCTGAGGTTCACAAAATACCCATAAAAAGGGTGGTATTTTTCTTGAGCATTTTTACGTAGCTGGAAAAGACCTTACAGCAATCGTTTCAGCTACTCAATTTAAAATGGACACCTACCTGGAATTAACAGGTGGGTAATTTTGATTTGTCCAAAGTCGAATTGCTTAGTTAAGAAACTTGAACCAACAAGTATAACAATCAGCATTAGTCGGCTCAAAACTTTATGCATCATCCTTTCAAGTTCTCCTTATAACGGTAATAGTCAGCGGCGGCGAGTAAAATTAGGGCACAACCAACAATAATAGGGAAGGGATCTTCGGCTGAAGCGTGCCCCACGAAAAAACTCTGCCCTGGAAAACCAATTGCTTTGTCACTGGGGTCTTCGAAATAACTAGATTTTAGCTAAGCACATATACTCACCAATCAGAGACAGTTATTTTCACCCTGAAGCTGCGTCAGCGCTGTGGATCGCTAACTATAATTAGACGGACATTTGCAGCCTAATCTACCATATTCAGCACATTAGGCTGAAGTCTTATAGTCTAAAACCCTGAATAGAGCAGTTAGACAGCAATTATTCGGTATAATAGTCTAATTCTGGGTGTTTAGACAGCATTTTGCAGCCTAAATCCAGGAAAATTAACACAATACTCCCAAATCATCAACCCCTCCTCACCCATGCATCGCCCCATTCGCCCTCATGGATAAACCCCCTAAAAAGCTCCTAGAGCAGATGCGTGATGCCATTCGTCTCAAGCATTATTCTTATCGCACAGAAGAAAGCTACCTTTCCTGGGCAAAGCGATACATATTGTTCCATAAAAAACGGCATCCCAAAGAGATGGGAACCGTTGAAATTGAAGCCTTTCTAACCCACCTTGCCGTAGAACAGCATGTTGCCGCCTCCACCCAAAATCAAGCTCTTTGCTCACTCCTGTTTCTCTATCGGCATGTCCTCAAACAAGAGCTTCATATCCCCATAGATGCAGTTCGGGCAAAAACCTCTCGCTACTTGCCCACGGTTATGACTCCAGAAGAAGTCACTGCCGTCATTCATCATCTATCCGGCGTTTATCAAATTTTGGCAAAGCTCCTCTACGGCAGCGGCTTACGTCTTATGGAAGCCCTCCGTCTACGGGTCAAAGATATCGACTTCGCCCAAAATCAAATCATTGTGCGCGATGGCAAAGGCGGCAACAGTCGTACAACTATGCTGCCCCTCAAGCTTATAGATCTTCTCCAAAACCATCTCATTCAAGTCAAACAAACACATCATCAAGACTTAGATCAAGGTCTTGGCGCAGTCTATTTACCCTACGCCTTAGAACGTAAATATCCCAATGCAGACCGTCAGTGGATTTGGCAGTATGTATTTCCCGCAGACCGCATCATGAAAGATCCGCGCAGCGGCATCATGCGTCGTCATCATCTTCACGAAACCTCCCTTCAAAGAGCTGTCAAGCAAGCTGTACAGTTAGCACAAATTCCTAAAAAGGTAAGCTGTCATACCTTTCGCCATAGTTTTGCAACCCATCTTTTGCAAAATCACTACGATATCCGTACCGTTCAAGAGCTTTTAGGCCATAAAGATGTCAAAACTACCATGATCTATACCCACGTCCTTAATAAAGGTGGACTTGGTGTACGTAGCCCCTTAGATGACTGTGCTTGAGGACTGAAATAGATCGGGTTTCATCTGACTTCATCACGCCTGGGAAGAGCTTCAAGTACATCATTGAATTTAGAATTTACGTCATCTAGCGATCGACTCGTGCCAGTAGCCAGGCGGCAGTAAGTGCGATCGCCCCATTGGGTAGCCAAGCCGCAGCAACGGGCGGCAAGATGCCCAAATTACCCAAACTGCTCGTTAAAAAACCTAAGAAATAGTATCCCAGCACAATCAAAATGCTGATTCCAAAGCCAGTGCTGTTAGAGACGCGCCGTAACGAAGTGCCCAGCGTACTCCCAATCACGCCAAACAGCAGTGTTACAACAGGGAGAGCAAACTGCTGCTGAATATGCAGCTCTGCCTTCCGCTGCTTAGTCGCATCTCCATTTTGCCGCTGCTGGGCTAAATAGCCACGCGCATCGGCGATCGACATATCCTCAAGAGCCTGCTGCGGCGCTGCCAAATCTAGAGGATCTCTTGGAATATAAAGCTGCTGATCTTTAAAAGACGCAACGCTTTGGTCGCTGCCGTCTGCCGTCACGCGATAGATTTTGCCATTCTGGAACTGCCAACGACTTTCTTTTGGATCCCAGGCTGCGCGCTCTGCTGAAATTACCTGATTGGCCTGAGGCTGGGTCAGGTCTAAAATTGTCAGCGCCTGCATCGACTGACCATCAAAGGTTTGAGCATAGAAAAACCGACGCACTTCTCGGTTTGGGCCATA
>JBGSVR010000714.1:0-12652 GCA_041752855.1 Thermosynechococcaceae cyanobacterium | reverse complement strand
TTGTGTCGCTGTCGAATCGCAGCAGGCGCAAGTCTGGAAAGTCTTGATTGAGGGTTTCGATAACGCGCTGGGTGCCTGTGCCAAAAAACTTGAAGTAGGGCGAAGTGCAGGCAGGACAGTCTTTGGGCTGCTGCTGAATAAAGTTGCAGTAGTGACAGCGCAGTAAAGGGTTGCGCTGAGGCGATTCGTGGTGATAGGTCAGGGAAACGCTGCAATTGGGGCAGTCCATGACGTAGCCGCAGCTTCGGCAAGAGACGAATGTGCTGTGGCCTCGTCGCTGCACAAATAAAATACCCTGCTGCTTTTTCTCTTTTAGGGCATGGAGTGCGTCCTGAAGGGTTTGGCTAAACATGGAGCGATTGCCGTTTTGCAGCTCTTGGCGCATATCCACGACGGTAATGGGTGGCAGAGGGCGAGATTGGACGCGATGGGGGAGTGAAAGGTAGTAGCGCGGGAAGACACCCTCTCCCCCAGCCCCTCTCCCATTAAGGGAGAGGGGAGCAAGCCTTAGCAATTCTTCAGTAAAGGGAGAATCCATATTTAGCCCTTCTCCCCTAGTGGGAGAAGGGTAAAGCCTTTGGGCTATAAGAAAGGGATGAGGGGGACAAGTATGTCGCGAGGGATCTAATTCATTTTGTCCTTGAACATTCACCCAGGTTTCTAAAGACGGCGTGGCAGATCCTAAGATCAGTGGACAGTTTGAGAGCTGCGATCGCCATCCTGCCACCATCCGCGCGTGATAACAAGGTGCGGGCTGCTCCTGCTTATAGCCAGAATCATGCTCCTCATCCAGAATAATGATCCCCAAGTTTGGCAACGGCGCAAAGACTGCGGAGCGGGTACCAATGACCACCTGCGGTTCTTTGTTGAGTAAATAACGCCAAGTGTCGTAGCGTTCACCATCGGAGAGGGCGCTGTGGTACACCCGCACCCGTGCGCCAAACCTAGCGCGAAAGCGATCGGTGAGCTGGGGCGTTAAACCAATTTCTGGCACCAACACGAGTGCCGATTTGCCCTGCTTGAGAATGGGGGCGATCGCCTGTAAGTAAACCTCGGTCTTCCCCGATCCGGTTACGCCATGGAGCAACACTGTGGCACAGCCCGATAGCGTGTGGATGGCAGTCAATGCCGCTTGCTGATCTTCGGTCAGCACTAAGGGCTGATCTCTAGATACAGCATGGTCTTCAAGGCGAAGACGCTCTTCTGTTGTGATGGCGATGCATCCGGCTTGGGCGATCTTTTGGAGGGTAGGTGCGGTGGTTTTACTGTGCTTGAGCAAATCTTGAAGCCATAGTTCGCCACCGTGATGAGCTAAAGTCACCAAAATTTCTCGCTGGCGTGGGGTTAAGTCTTCTCCGTCTTGGCTTAACAGCGTGACCTTTTGCTGGCGTTTAGGCTGAGTAGAGTTTGCAGGGGGCGCAAGCGTAACCTCTATCCACCCCAACTGCTTTAGCTCCCGTAGCCCTTTCTCTGCGCCCCGCACTTTCTGCTGAATATAGCTCCAGGCATAGCCGCCTTGGCTGGCAGAACTTTGGAGAAGTTCCACAATTCGCTGAGCTGTTGCGCTAATGGCTTTAGCGTCTGGAATATCTGAGATGAGTAGACGCACCCGTCGCTGCGATCGCTGCAATAAACCTGGCGGCAGCGCGACCCGAATGGCGGTCATGAGCGGCGTGTAGTAATAGTCCGCCACCCGCTCTAGCAATGCCCAGTAACCTGGGGGGAAAAGGCTATCGCTGACCACTTCAGCGACTTCACGGATCTGTGTTGGGGCTAAATCTGGAGGTAGGTTGGCAGTAAGACGAATGGCGATCGCCCCCACCTGTCGCGCCCCAAAATCTACGCTCAAGATATCTCCGGGCGCAATGGTAATGTCTCTGGGCACTCGATAGGTCAATAGCCCAATGTGACCCGGGCAGTCTACCAACACCTCAACATAGGGCAGCGTTAACGCAATCTCAGACTCCATATCTTGACCAGAAGGGCACTCTGCATTCTAACAGTGACCTTTAGTGCGCAGGATCTCGACCTGAATCTGTCCCGAAAAATCAGGGATGGGAGGCTTTTTAATGAGACAAACCTTTACCTGCTCCACCATTGGGTATGCCAACACCGCATCTGCGATGACGGTGGCAAGGCGTTCGACGAGGGCATAGTGCGATCGCCGAATAATCTCCTGAATCTGTGCAATCAAAGGCCCGTAGTGTAGGGTATCTGTCAGCACATCGGTTTGACCCGCCACGCTTAGGTCTAGATAAATCTGAAGATCGACTTCAAACCATTGACCTAAGATTTGCTCTTCTGGGAGTGCGCCCGTATAGCCATAGCCCCGAATGCCCCTGAGATGAAGGCAGTCTGTCATATCGTTGTTTCCGTAAATGTAGGTGTAACCATTGTGGAATGCCCTCCCCGCAAGACATTCCACCATTTCGATCAAAATTTAGAGATCTAGACGCGCACTGAAAAAAATGGGGCATACTATAGAGCATCAACACTCTTTCAACTCAAGTGCTGAAAGGATAGCTGTATGGACTTTTCACCATCCGGGAATGCACTTGATCCACCTGCATGTTAGATGATTCTGCTCGGCGCATCGTAATTGGAGACGTGCATGGTCACTATAAAGGGCTACAGCACTTGTTTGCGCTATTAAATCTAGCCGATGAAGATGCCGTATATTTTCTCGGAGATTTAATTGACCGAGGGCCAGAAAGCGCTCAGGTCGTTAATTTCGTAAAAACTCATCAGTATCCTTGTTTACTGGGCAACCATGAGCAAATGGCATCTTTTGCCTTTGCTTCGGCTAACCCTGAAAGCTTTGCAATGGATGCTTGGCTGAGCGCAGGTGGCCGCAGCACGTTGGAGAGCTACCGAGGGTTAGAGGCACAGCTAGAAGCAGACCTCAAATGGTTTGCAAGCCTACCGAGCTACTTTGACCTAGGTGATTTTTGGCTCGTCCATGCAGGGGTGCATCCTCGCATTCCGTTAGAGCAGCAGTCTTCTCAAGAATTTTGCTGGATTCGTCAAGAATTTCACCAAATGCAGTCGCCGTTTTTTGACGATAAAACGATTGTGACGGGGCACACCATTACCTTCACGTTTCAAGGCGTGGAGCCTGGGCAAATTGCTCAAGGAATTGGCTGGTTAGATATTGACACGGGCGCATATCATCCCAAAAGCGGTTGGATGACGGCGTTAGATTTGACGCAGCAAAAGGTCTATCAAGTCAATGTGTTTAGCGGCACAGAGCGCGTTAGGCCGCTGTTAGAAGCGATTACGCCCATTCAGCCCTCTCTTAAGCGAGAAACGCTGTTCTCTAAAAAGTTGGTGCCTCATACGGCATAAAGGCATGATAATTATCAAAGGCAAGTTTTAGCTCAAACGGTTGCAATGCAAAAGTTTTGTGATTGGTTAGATCGTAGTGAACTTGCACAGCAAGTTTTGCCTATGACAAAATAAAACCAATACGGTTCCATTTTGGTTAACCTCATGCCAAAAACGTTGACGCTGAAGAATATTCCTGATGCTGTGTATAAGCGGCTAAAGGCAGTGGCAGAAACGCACCGACGCAGCCTGAATAGTGAAGCCATTGTGTGCCTTGAATCTGTGCTATTGCCAAGCAAGATGGCTCCTAGTGAACGATTGGCTCGTGCCCGTGAACTGCGCGCTGCTTTGCCGAAAGAGACGTTTTTAGTGTGCGATATTGATGCGGCGAAACGCTTGGATCGCCCATGATTGTGGTTGACCCTAACGTGCTTGCGTACCTTTACTTACCTACCGAATTCACTGCTGCCGCCGAGGCTCTGCTTGAGCAGGAGCCTGATTGGGCTGCACCGATTCTCTGGCGCAGTGAGTTCCGCAATATTTTGGCTGGGTACATGCGGCGCAAGACGATTTCGTTTGAACAGGCGAACAGCTTACAACGAGAGGCAGAGAGCCAGCTTGAAGGATCTGAGTTTGAAGTTGATTCGCAGGTTGTGCTTGAACTGGTGCGCGACAGTGATTGTTCTGCCTACGACTGTGAGTTCATCGCGCTGGCGACAAAGCTAGGCGTAAAGTTGGTCACTAGGGATAAAAAACTGCTTCGAGCTTTCCCTAAACGCGCCATTGCTCTCTGTGCGGGATAGCGGCTAGTTAAGCGACGGTAGAAAATTTGTTTGGATTGTTAGAGACTGTTGTCCGTCCGCTCTGACGCAATGCTAGGCTGCGCTCAGTGCAGCTCAGCATAATTGTCCGCTCAAGCAAAAGCTGCGGACTCTTGGTGCGGAGCTTTTGCCCAAGCGAATGAGGTGTTCAAGTCTTGAGTGCATTATTCCAGGGGTAAAGTGACTTGTTTGATGTATTGACCTGGCAATGGGTTTCCAAAGGTCAGCCCAATACTGTTCGGTTAAGTTTCAACATCCTTGCACTCGCCCCCCAGCCCCCCAATTAAAGCCCTTCGGGCTATAAGAAAAGGGGGTTCTGAACTCAAAGTCCCCCAAATTGGGGGATTTAGGGGGCGAGTGCAACATCTATTCCTCCTATACGAACAGTATTGAAGGTCAGCCCATCCTACAATTACTCAGAATGAACCACTTCACTTAATGCTTCATTAAGCACCGCATCGCTGACCCCTCGACGCTTCAAACTTGCGACCAAGGCCCTTACCGTCTCGCTTTCAAATCGTTCTAAATCAACGCGCAAACATTGACCGATATAAGCACGAATTAAGGGCTGATAACCTGAAAAGCCCAGCAGCGGAGCGACTTTCTTCAGATCTTCGACAACATCTTCGGGCATACGGATTGTTACGCTAGCCATGGGACGATTTCGATCTAATCGCTGCTTTAGTGCTTCAACTTTCATACTCTGCCCTCTCCTGACGAGTTGCTTTACGTGCTGAAATAATCCGAATGACGTTCTCTTCACGCTCAATGTGAACCAAGTACAGTAAGTTCCACCGAGCATCTAGTCCAATGACAGCATCCCGTGCTTCTTCGTTATTGTTGGCATCAACGACAACCAGAAATGGGTCAAAGAAGGATTCAGCCGCTTGCTGAAAAGTAATGCCATCATGATTTGTGGGATTGATCCGCGCTTTTCTGTCGTCCCAGACAAAAGTAATGCCATTAAGCACGAAGTACACATTCATACTTTCTACTATAAGCAAAGTGTATTTACAACGTCAATACATTATTTGCGGATATTGACCATTTTTAAGTGTTGAAGTGACTGTTTTGATGGATTGGTCTAGCAATGGGTTGATATTTGGAAGCCCACTCTACAATTACGATTAGATTGCTGGATGTGTCACTAAGTGCTATATCTAGATCAAGAGACAGTGGCATGAAAATACACAAAACAAAATGGTTTGTCCGCTGGGCACGAAAACAGAGTCTCAAGGACGATAGCCTGTGTGATGCGATGCGTGACATGTCTCAGGGGCTTTACGAAGCCGATCTGGGCGGCGGTCTGATTAAAAAACGGATTGCGCGGCCTGGGCAAGGAAAGCGGGGTAGCTTCCGCACTCTGATCGCGACCAATAAGGGAAACCGCTGGATTTTCGTGTATGGCTTCTCTAAGAACGAGCGAAGTAACCTTGATAAGGATGAAGAAGAAGCATTGAAGAAATTGGCTTCGGAGCTTCTGGTTCTTACTCCAGAGGCGATTGAGAAGGCCAAAAATGCTGGCGAACTGATAGAGGTAATTTGCGATGCGGAAGACTAAATCACCTATTCTTGAGGCTGTCCACGAAACCGCCGCAGGGCTTTATGAGGCTGGCGTGATGGATCAGATCACGATGCGCGAGTTTGACCGGATGTGTTTGCCTCCGGTTCCACCACTGGAGCCTGAGCAAATCAGGCAGATTCGAGAAGCTTCAAGGGTGAGTCAAGCAGTTTTTGCGGCTGTGTTAAATACAAGCGTATCAACGGTGCAAAAGTGGGAAATTGGGCAGAAGCGTCCCGCAGGAACTGCTCTCAAACTCCTGCATCTTGTCCAGAAACAAGGTCTAGAAAGTATGCTTTAGCACCACGCACTTCCGGCAACATCACCAGACGGCGACTATCCATCTTTTTGTCGAGAGATTGCTCCATCTGTTCAGGCTAAAACCTTTGCTCGCCATGCTTTCATCGATGACATTTCAACGGTGAAACGATTTTAGGTCTGAGCTATTTGTGGACTAGCTCTTTCAATGAAATGAAGCTACAACTTTGGGCTACTTGGCTAAGGCTGCGGACTCTTGGTGCTTAACTACCGCCCAAGCGAATGGAATGCTCAAGTCTTGAGTGCATTATTGCAGGGGTGAAGTGACTTGTTTTGGTGGATTGGTCTGGCAATGGGTTTCCAAAGGTCAACCCATCCTACAATTACTACCCGTCCAAGCGAATGGAATGCTCAAGTTTTGAGTGTATTATTTCAGGGTTGAAGGGACTTATTTTGGTGGATTGGTCTGACCATGGGTTTTCAAATGTCAATCCACCCTACAATTACTCAGCTAGTTACAGAAATAAACTTATGCCAGCGAATGGATTTTGTAAAAAAGAGCAATCAAAGAAACAGCTTAAAAAGTTTAAAAGACTTGAAAAGTATCTTGAAGATACAGAATCGTTAAAAAACAAAGGAATACGTGGTGGCAATACAATTAGCTCATCTTGGAAGATACAAGCTCAGGAAATTAGAAATAAATCAGAAAAAGCATATGGGAACTTTCTAATTGAAGCTCGCTTGTTAATGATTACAGCACTTGCAGATTTACAAATCATTAGAGCAGGTATACCAGGAAAGACAAATGAGAAGTTAGGTGAAATCTTACAGCTCACAACTATTTTCTGGCAAGGACAATTTTGTACAGAGCAAATGATAGCAGAGGGTCAGTATATTAAAGCTTCTGCTGTCATAAAGCAAGACATTGAGATAATTACCCGTATTGCTGAAATAAAAAAAGGAATTGCAAAAAATGGGAAAACACCTAATGTAAAACATGCGCCATCAATGTTGAACCTGCATTATGGAGATATGAATGACATAGCACATGTTTCAAAGTCTGCCTGGTTAGATACTCTAACCTCAATCGACAAAGGAACGTTTAGAGCAGTCTCAATTCAACCTATTTTTCATGAAGGAATTTCAAAGAATCTCTATGGAATTTACTTAAGTATTTTTTACAATATTCTTTTAGAAGAAATTGAATTATTTCAGCAGCTATATCCAGATGATACGGACATAGTTTTACCAGCTTGTAAACTTCTAAAGCTTGTCGATGAACTTTTTGCGAAATCAGGATTCACCTCTAACTTAAGTGAATCTAATCAACCATAATTGACTTAAAAATGATATTCAGTACACTATCCTACCGCCAGCTTAACAATAACTTGATTTTGATGCCGACAACAATCGAGACATACCAACTCCAATGGATAAGCTCAAAAGTCTAACTATTGTTTACGAGGAAACTATCTGTCTAATTACACCGCACAGGTGGCTAACGCAGAGACCATCCGTCTAAACTTCCTAATCCATACTTTTAGGTGGATGATTTTCTGTCTAAACATACTGGAGGGGTGGTCAAGTAGAATTCTCTCCTACGGCGTTTATGTAGACTAGGCTCCATTTTTATGCAGGCAGTTCAAGCTAAAGTCATATTCATCTTGTCGCCGACATCACAAAATCACCCATGCAGTCAGAGCAAAAACGATCGCATTCCCATCCCTCAAAGCCCACCCTTATTTCTTCAGCTCAAGCAAAGAAACCAGATAAATCTAAGTGAGGGGCAACAGCATCCGTAATGTTATCCAAAACCTGATCGCGCTGAACTGAATAATTGGGGATCTGAGTATCGAGGGGCGATAGACCTTTCCTGTTCCTAAGCTGATTGAGCCACATCCGCCGCCAAGCACCATTACTAAACAAATCGTGAAGGTATGTCCCCATCACACTTGTCTCTAGACTTACCAGTCCTAGCATCGGGTCTATAAATAGCGGCGCAAGCTTGGTGTGATCCAAAATCTGCGTTTGCCCCTGATGAATTTCGTAGCCGCAAATCTCTTCCCCAGTCGTCCTAAACTGACACCAATGCTCTGGTAAAGTGATCGCCTGTGTTGTTCTTTGCCGCGTTACCTTTGCAAGCTCCATTTCTGTCTTAATTGACAGAAGATTCAGCCCTGGTACCGTAGTCGCTGACCCTTCGATGCCTTGAGGATCGGCGATCGCCTTTCCCAACATCTGGAACCCGCCACAAATCCCCAGCACCATGCCGCCAGCCTTCGCAAACGACTGGATCTGAGCCGCTAAACCACACTTATGCAGCACCTGCATATCGGAGATCGTGGTTTTAGAGCCGGGCACAATTACCGCATCAGGGTTGCCCAAAGATTGCCCTGGCAACACATAGCGCACCTGCACCGTTGGCTCCGCCTCTAGCGGGTCAAAATCTGTAAAATTTGCCACACGGGGTAGTCGAATCACCGCAATGGTAATGTCTCTCACTTCCCCTCGCACAGGCCGCTCTAGTAAACTCAGCGAATCCTCTGATGGAAACACCTCATCGACCCACGGAATCACCCCCACCACCGGAATGCCCGTGCGCTCTTCTAGCCACGTTAGGCCAGAGTCTAGGAGCGATCGCTGCCCTCTAAACTTGTTAATGACAAACCCCTTAATTAACGCCCGTTCATCAGGGTCTAGCAGTTCCAACGTGCCCACAATGTGAGCAAACACCCCGCCTCGATCAATATCGGCAACCAGCAGCGTCGCGGCGTTGAGATGCTTTGCAACTCGCATATTGGTTAAGTCGCGGTGCTTCAGGTTAATTTCTGCTGGGCTACCCGCGCCTTCGCACACAATCCAGTCAAAAGACTGTTGCAGCGTTTCTAGCGATTCCACAATCGCCTGCCAGCCCTGGTCAAAATACAGCCGATAGTAGTCTGCGGCCTGCACCTGCCCCACAGACTGCCCTTTAATAATGACTTGAGATGTCATATTGCCCTGGGGCTTCAGCAAAATTGGGTTCATGGCGATCTGTGGCTCTACCCCTGCCGCCCAAGCCTGCACCGCCTGGGCGTGCCCCATCTCTAAACCTTCGTGGGTCACATAGGCATTCAGCGCCATGTTTTGACCCTTAAACGGCGAGACACGAACACCCTGACGCATCAGCAAACGGCAAATCACCGCCGTCAGCATCGACTTGCCCGCATGGGAAGTGGTGCCTACCACCATGATCGATTTCGTCACTTAGACCGTACCGCTCAGCAATCGCTGGAAAAAGTTTTGGAGGCGATCGCCCCAAGACACTCGCCGAAAGCCGTCGCCCTGCTGCTGCCACTGCTCCATCAACAGCCGACCTAAAGGCGTTAGACGAAAGCTGTCTGTTAAGCCCTGTCCGTCTACCTCACGCCGCAGTAGCCCCACCTGAATCAGCCAGAGGAGCGATCTCTCTACCACCCTCTCCGGCAATGCTTTCTGGGTATAGTGATGGGCAGTTCCAGAGGTGCCCGCCACATCCACAAGCGCCACGCTTTCAAAAGTCATCTGGGCAAAAAGCGCCTTGCAAAACGGACTACAGGCGATCGCCCGTCTGGCTCGCTGAATGGTGTGACGCGGATAGTTCATGAAGCGTTAGTTACAAAACCTTATTTCTATCATAATGGCAGCTTTGAAGCAGGAAACCTTTGGAGCAATCCGAAGAAATCTCCATCCACACCACTCAGTTAGGTGAATGAATATGTCAATATTAAAGACCCTTGATGTCTCGCTGGAGGTTGTCTTATTCGTATTCTTGGTTTAGACCCAGGGTTGGCCTCTCTAGGCTATGGCGCGATCTCCCTGTCCCAAGCCACCCCCGACCAAACGCCAGAGCTAATCGACTTTGGCATTATCCAAACGCCCCCCAAAACCCCCATCGGCGATCGCCTTTGCACCATCTATGAAGACCTGACCACTGTCATAGAGCAGGTTCAGCCTGACCTCGTGGCCTTAGAAAAGCTGTTTTTTTATCGGATGGGCAACATTATTTTAGTGGCTCAAGCCCGTGGCGTGGTTGCCCTGGTAATTGCCCAACATAAGATTCCGCTGATGGAATTTACCCCCGCTCAAATTAAGCAGGCGCTAACGGGCTATGGCAACGCCGATAAACACGCGGTACAAGAAGCAGTAGCGCGGGAGCTAAACCTCGACACCATTCCTAAACCAGATGACGCGGCTGATGCCCTAGGCGTGGCGCTGACGGCTCGTCTACAGCTTTAGGGCAATGAGCGCTAAGTATTTATACTGAATATTTTTCGAGAAAAGAAAAATCTTTCAAAAAAAGAACCAACTGCTTTTGAGATGGGCACTATGAGGTAGTTGATAAGCCATTTCACCCCTATTTGATGCACCGCAGCGTTGGTTCGTTAGGTTAGCCTAGCGAATTAATGGTGAGGTGTCCATTAAACTAGGGGTTTTCTTGTGAAAAGGTAGAGGTAACAGCGGGTTTAGGTGCGCTGAGGCTGCGCCAGTAGAGGGTGCCTGCCGTTGTCATAAAGGTGAGGTAGGCAATGGCTTGCCCTAAGAAAAGGCGATCGCGGTACCCCAAAAAGGTCTTTAGCAAAATGCCCGGGAACTGTTTATCTGGCAAAGCTAAATGGGCATCCCACAGCAGCGACCCTAAAATGCAGGAATCTCCAGAGATAGGACACAGGTTAGGAACCACTAAAGGATTGAGGGTCATCAGAGCAGCATCAAGCTGTTTGGTTGCGCCGATGACCAGTCCGCCCACAATCAGCAGCAAAAATATCCCCATGACCTGAAAAAATTGCTTCAGGTTTATGCGGATTCCGAGGGCAAAAAGTGCCCAGCCGATGACGGCTGCGCCGGTAAGACCTGCGATCGCCCCCACTACAGCAGCCCAGCCACTTTGAATCTGAGCCACAATAAACAGCGCGGTTTCAATGCCCTCGCGCAGGACTGCCACAAAAATGAGTGTCCAGATGCCCCATTCGGCGTTCCCGTCGCTGGCAATAATGTGGGTCACTGAGCCTTCAATTTCGGCTTTGGCAGTGCGCGCCTGCTGGGTCATCCAGATTAGCATCCAGGTCAGCATGGCGATCGCCACTAAGCTAAAGCCCACTTTGAGAAACGGGAGCAAAACCGCTGCATAAGGCTGGTCAGAGGCTTGCAAGATCTGGAGTAGGGCGCTAAGTCCCACACCGACGAAGATGCTCCCCACCAACCCTGAAGCGAGACCAAAATAGACCCAAAGCTTAAGCTGAGGCTGCTGTGCTTTCTGAATAAGGGCTAAGACAATGCCGACGACTAGAGCGGCTTCTACGCCCTCCCGAAGGGTGATTACAAAGGTAGGAAGTGCCGCGCTAATGTCCACTGTTTTTTCTCACGATCGCGTTTGATCTAAAACTTCCTTCATTCCCTCAATGGTACCTAACACCGAGCGTGGATCTAAAAACAGCACCTTACTGCTTTCGCTTTGCCCAATCGCAGTGCCCATGTCTAAATAATTTTGCGCCAGCAAAAACTGAAGCGCAGCATAGGCTTGCGGATCCTTTTCTAGGGTGGTGCTTAAAAGCTGCATCGACTCGGCGATCGCCTGGGCGCGCAATAGCCGCGACTGGCGATCGGCCTCTGCCTGTAGCAATACAGACTGCTGCTGCGCCTCTGCATCTAAAATCACCGCCTGCTTCTTTGCCTCTGCTGCCAAGACCTGGGCCTCCGCATTGCCCCGTGCCGAGTTTACGGCTGCCTCGCGATCGCCCTCCGAGGTCAAAATAGAGGCTCGCTTGCGCCGCTCGGCAGACATTTGCAGCTCCATTGAGTCTTGCACCGCCTTTGAGGGCGTAATGTCTCGAATTTCGACCCGCGTCACCTTTACGCCCCAGGGGTCAGTGGCGGTGTCTAGCTCCTCTAGCAAAATGTCGCTAATTTGGCTACGCGCGGTAAAGGTTTGGTCGAGCTGAAGCTTACCAATTTCGCCACGAATTTGGGTTTGCACTAAGTTCACCATGGCAAACTCTAGGTTTTGAACTTTGTAGTACGCCCTCTCCATATCAATAATTTGCCAGTAGACGACCGCATCTACCGTAATGCTGACGTTATCTGCTGTAATGCAAGACTGAGGCGCAATATCCAGCACCTTCAGGCGCAGCGTGTCTTGAAAAACGATGCGGTCTAACCCTGGCACAATGACATTTAAGCCCGGATCTAAGCGCTTCTTAAAGCTGCCCACCCGCTCCACTAGCGCAGAATTCCCTTGATTCACAATTCGTACAGAAGACGCCAACCCCGCACCGCTTAGCCCCAAAATCAGCAGCAGCAAAAACTGTCCCATTACCGTATATCCTCAACGTCAACACTTCACCACTCTGGCATCACCACCAGCGTTGTCCCTTCACGTCCCACCACCATTACTTTGATGTTAGGCGCAATTTCTACCGTCGGGTCTGCACAGGTTGCAGCCCAAGGGCTACCCTCGTATAGCACCCGTCCCTTTTCTCCAGGGGCGATCGCCGTTAAGGTCGTGGCCTCTTGAGAATCTTGTAAAATTTTGGGCATCTTGCGAGGGACGAAGCGGCGCACTGCAAAAATGCTCACCAAAGACAGCACCATCCAAAGTACAACCTGCCAGCCAAACAGATTGGGAATCAATAGCGAGAAAAATCCGGTCGCAATGGCGCTCAGCCCCATC
>JBGSVR010000713.1:0-5268 GCA_041752855.1 Thermosynechococcaceae cyanobacterium | reverse complement strand
TATCACTGTATAGCTAAATTCAAAGGCTTTAAACTTAGCACCTGCTTTAGGTTTGCCACTCAACTCCAGCTCATATTCACCAGATTCAGGAAAAATGATATCAGCGCCAGGAATGCCTTGATACCGTTCTGTAGAGATGGACTTTAGTGCTGGTTCTAGAAGAGGTTTCTCTCCTTCTTTGTGAGGTTTGGCATGAACCGCTAGTTTGCAATCGCACTGCGCTAACGGAATAATGCTTCCCCCTGGATGGGTGAGCGCAAACCATGCCTGTGCAGATTCCCCTGCTTTTGGATTGTGATTGGGTTCGATGTGGAACGTAGCGGCGACATCTCCAGAAACTTTAATGTTGTGGGCAAAGGCCGGAGTCATCATTGAGCTTAAAAAGATCCAAACCAGAGGATTATAAAAAGTATAAAGACGAACCATAAAATTTCTCCAAGGACACAACGAACCAAACCCTAACGCCAGCACACTAGACAAAGGTTAAGTTCATTGTGGGCAGCACAATCAATGCCGTCAAACGACAGTCTGTCAAACTTCTATGCAAAACCTGCACAGCCAGCGTTTAGATTTTGTAAGTGCGCTTCGATAAACGCAATAAGTTGAGGGAGCTGTTCTAGCGATCGCGGTCTTTGCAGATAAGCCATAGGAATTTCTTTAGCTAAACGGCTGCACTGATGAAAATGCTGAACCCGACAGGTCTGGTCATAGAGCATTTTAGTGGCGCGCGAATGCTGAATAAGTTCTGGAAATGCCTGGGTACGCGATAAAGGCAGAATCTGGTTAAAATCTCCTGCTCGCAGCACAAAGAGATGCTTTAAGGGGACTGGCGTTTGGGCAAACCGAGTTTCTAAGCGCTGAATTTGTTTATGGCTTAAAGAATGCAGCATCGGCATGGCGTCTGTCTGGGCACCCACCGCTGTCATCGCGTCGGGCAACAGCTTCACCTCAGGAAAACTAGGAACCACTTGAGGTGTGGCAGTATCCAAGCACAGCGCCATAACATCATCGGTGATCAGTCGATAGCCCTGCTGGTGAAAGGCCGACGCCAGGGTAGACTTGCCCCAGCCACTGCCGCCCAGAAAGGCGATCCCGGCTCCATCCTCACGCGCCACACAGCTTGCATGAAGCACCATTAGCCCCCGCTGCCGCAGCACAAACGCCATTGCAGTGCCTAAAACGTAGGCTCTCAGCACCACCCGATCCGTTTCTAAAGGTGCATCTATGACCACTTCGCACCCGTTGCGAATCAGAAGCTTTACGTTGAGGGGCAGATCAATCAAGATTTGATTGCTGAGGTCAGGCTCTGCTGCGATCAGATGGAGTGAGCCAAACCGAACCACAATATCTGGCGGTTCAGAATCTAAGACAGGCTGCAAAAGCGGCAGCTCTGACTGTATGCGTAAACCGTAGGCAAAAGAGGTGTACATCCCGACTCAAAAAAGACCAAACTGCTCCAGACAGTAAATAGGAACTTACCCAAAAGTCAACCGTTTTAGGTCTTATTTTTCTAAAGAGGCCAGTTTAGCGACAAAATAGAGACGCTAAGCTTGGCTTTCCTCTGGGGGTAAAGTTCTTACTTTTAAGGATGCCCTGTTGTGGTCTAAAAAATAGATTTTTTCGGATTAGCCAATTAGTTTAGCTAATTCCAATTGCCCACCAACGTATAGCCAGACCAGAAATAAGGATGGGTCAAAAGCGAATTTTGCCCCATATTGGCAGCGGTGGGCAGCGCAATGGGGGCGTGATTCGATGCCGAAATTTGCCCGTTGCGAACATTGACTTGTCCTTGCAGCATTCGTAGTTGAGCCTGCCGTAGGGCATCGGCCTTTGTAGGGGCACTTTGCAACGCACCATATAATCCAGTCATGAGTCCTACCGTTCCTTCATCATCGACAGACCATAGGCTGGCGATCGCCGAAGGTACCCCTGCATTAATGGCGGTTCCGGCAAAGCCCAGCTCTGCTTCTTTGTTGCCCAAAGCCGTTTGGCAGGCACTCAGCACCAAAAGCTGTAGAGGCGGGAGCGCCGCTTTCCACTGGAGTTCATCTGCGACTTTACGAATTTGAGAAAGAGTGAGTCGGTTGTTCCAAAGCTGAATGTAGGAGTTATTGACCTGTCCTGAATTAAAAACGGCATGGGTCGCCAAGTGTAAGATTCCAAAACGTTGCTGAAGGTACATTGCCTTGAGATTAGCGAGCGTGGAATCTTCATCTAAAGTGTTTCGGCTAGAACCTGACCAAAATTGCCCCGTAATGGACGCAATTTCGACAGGCACCGCAGGCAGTGCCGATAGCCCCTCTGTGCTTTTGGCAATTCCCATTGCCAGCATGGGCTGCTGTTTAAGCGCCAGCGATCGATTGGTATTGGTTAGCCCAAAGCTTGGAATTAGCGCACTGCTGTACTTTTCAACTAAAAACTGACTGCCGTTGTTGAGTGCCGCAATGGGGATGCTGCGCAGTCCATCATCCATTGAAAACAAAAGGGTATCAATACCCTGCGCCCTGAGCTGTGGTTCGAGGGGTGCCACAATCCAACGATAAAGCTGCTGAGAAGTCTTAAGGTACTTGTCCTCGTCTAATTTTGTAGGGTCGCTGATGCGTTGACGAAACTCCTTGGCGGCATCTATTACATCATCGTGAGAAACCTCAGGCAGCACTTCTCGAATCACAGGGGGGGCGATTTGCGCCTGCGCCATCATGGCGGGAGATAGCTGTAAAGAAGCGACAATTTTGGGTGCGTTCGTTTGCCCTAATGTTGAGGTGCTGGGTAAGACAAGCAGCAGATGAGTTTGTTTTTTGAGCGCTACGGCATACAAAACCGCCGGCTTTTTGCCCGTCTCTTGGGCTATTTGACCCAGTCGCTGCGAGATTTGCGCCGCTGTGAGCGCTGAGCCTTCCATCGGCATTTCTAGGTACTGACTAAATTCTGAACGCTGGAGCGCCTCAAATTCGTAGACAGCCTCGGCGGGAGAGGCTTCTGCAAAGCGTTTCTCAAAGGCTTCGCGCTCCGTTTGCTTTTTAGGGGTACGAGGGGACGTATTGCGGAATATATCTAAGTCTATTAAGGATGGCCTTGGACGACGGGGATAGTCACTGGAGTTGCCTCGACTGGGAGACTGCTGACCCGATGGGAAGTTGCCAAAGCCAAATTGTGCCTGGGCTGCTCCGTCCATCGAAGCAATGCTTACTAAGCCAGCGCAGCATAAAATCCTGAGAATTTGAACTCGCATGGGTTAGCCTTCAGTCAAGCATGGGTACGATTTACTTTTAGTCTAGAAGACCTATTGCGTCCTGTTTGTGATTTAGATCTAGTAAAGGTGTGATTCGCAACACATTTTTGTGTGAATGCTTCACCCGATGAGGATCTGCTCTAAAACCGTAGACCCGTTAAGGAAAGAAATTGTGCCTTTTTACAACGACGGCTACATTTTCTCATGGGCTACCGCGCGTAAGAGGCAATTTTGACCTACACTAATCTCGATATTTAACTCTACCGACTGCGATCGCAACTGGTGCTATGACAGGTCTTAAACATTGGAAACGCTGGGCAATTTTGGGTCTTTTGGGGCTGTGCTTAAGCTGGATGGTGAGCTGCGGCAATTCTGCGCCAGAGACGGGCAAGAGTCCTGATGAAAAGGGCAAAGCCACCATCGAGTTTTGGACCATGCAGCTTCAGCCCAAGTTTACCGATTATTTCAATGACCTGATCAAGGCATTTGAACAGGAAAATCCGGCGATCGCCGTGAAGTGGGTAGACGTTCCCTGGACGGCGATGCAGAGCAAAATCTTGGCGGCAGTCTCCTCCAAAACGGCACCGGATGTGGTCAATCTCAACCCAGACTTTGCGGCGCAGCTTGCCGGACGCAATGCATGGCTTGAGCTAGACAGTAAAGTAGACCCCAAAGTCCGCAGTGAATACCTGCCCAACATTTGGAAGGCCAGCACCCTCAATGGCAAAACCTTTGGTCTCCCCTGGTACTTAACCTCTCGCGTTGCCATTTACAACAGCGACCTGCTGCAAAAAGCAGGGGTATCTGCCCCGCCTAAAACCTATGCTGAACTGGCGACGGTGGCAAAGGCCGTTAAGGAAAAAACGGGCAAGTATGCCTTCTTTGTGACTGCCGCACCAGGAGACTCTGGAGAAATTTTAGAATCCTTTGTGCAGATGGGCGTTAAGCTCATTGACGCTCAAGGTCGTGCGGCCTTCAATACCCCAGAAGGGAAAGCTGCTTTCCAATATTGGGCAGACCTTTATCAACAAAAGCTGGTGCCACCTGAAATGACCACCGAAGGCCATCGCCATAGCGTGGAGCTGTACCAGTCAGGTCAGACTGCTCTGCTGTCTTCCAGCCCTGAATTTTTGGGCAATATTGCTACCGATGCACCAGATGTGGCGAAGGTATCGGTTGCTGCCCCTCAAATTACCGGATCGACGGGCAAGAAAAACGTGGCGGTGATGAATGTAGTAATTCCCAAAGACACCACTAAACCAGATGCGGCGATTAAGTTTGCGCTGTTTTTGACCAATCCCAAAAATCAACTAAGCTTTGCAAAAGCGGCGAACGTTTTACCATCCACCACGGCCTCGCTACAGGATGCATACTTCAGCAAGGTGGCGACAGACGCAACTTCGATTGATAAGGCTCGCGTGGTCAGTGCAGGACAAATGAAAGAGGCAGAGGTGCTGGTGCCAACGCTAAAAGACATTAAGTCACTGCAAAAAATTCTCTATGAAAATTTGCAGGCTGTAATGCTGAAGCAAAAAACGGCAGATCAGGCGCTTAAGGATGCTGAAAAAGCTTGGAATCAGGAGTATGCGTCTACCTAGATTGTGGAGAGAATCCTTTCCTTAAAGTCTTGAAGGTGTCTTGAAAAAGAAAATTTTCTGAGATGAAAATCCTGAAGCTGGGTTACGGAGAGCGAAACCCAGCCTATCTTGAGTAAGGCGATCGCCGATGCCTTAGCCAGCGGGTTTTAGACCAACGGGGATGCAGGTTGCCACAGTCTCCCAGCCCACGACAAACAGTCCATCTTTGTCATAGATGGGTTTCTGCCATGAGGAAGGCTTTTGTCCCTCAGGGCAACGATCGCGCAAGACACCGGAACCGCCAAGTCCCGAGGAGCCTGAAGTATTTTGTTTTAGCCCCTGAGGAGCGGATGGTGGAGTTTGGGTTGGAGTCCCAATAAAGCGGGGACTAGCCAACGCTGTGGAAGCCAGTGAGGCCGCGATGAGCAGTCCAATCGAAATGGGTTGAATGAGTTTCAT
>JBGSVR010000712.1:0-9128 GCA_041752855.1 Thermosynechococcaceae cyanobacterium | reverse complement strand
TGACTGAATTAACTTCCTTTGCTCTGAGCGGAGAAATAACGATGAATCAGCTCAAGACCATAACGCCTCAGGTTCCTGCTTTTCGAGCAGACGGAAAATATTGGGGTGAACTTCGGCAGGCTATTTCTGACACATCGGGCTTTAAGCGATGGGTGCTAGATCGAAAAATCGAGCCTAAAAGCTCGGAAGGAACCTTAGATGCGATGGTGCAGCTCTATCTGCGCCAAACTCTCGAAACGCTAGCCTATTAAGCTCAATCAACGCTTAAAATTCCTCTAACCTCGTGCATTTTTGCTCTACCTTTTTACGCTGCTGTCCTAGGACGGCGGCTTTTTTGTAGTGGATCGCATTAGCAGCAATCTTGACTCAATTTGAACCCCCCGCCGCAGACAGGAGAAGGTACTATGCCCCCAACCCCTCCTGTAATGTGCAGGTTTTATCCGCTTAGTTACTTAATTGCAACCAAGCCCGAGACCGCAGAAGATAAAGACGTTAGGTCAGCCAAAACTTTAGTTTTGTCTGGGGTCGGCGCTTTGAGTTCAGTTTGGACGGTCTTGAGTGTGGTGGTAACTTTTTCAAAGCTTCCGCTTGAATGGGTTTTAACCATTTCACTGACCTTTCCCCAAGACTCTTGAAGTTTGGTTACTTCTGCTTGGGCAGTTTTGAAGTCACCCGCTTTAACGGCGGTCATTGCGGCAGCAGCATCATTTTTCAGTCCTGGGATAGTGTCCTTTAACGCAACCAGGCTCATGGCACCCTTCGCTTTATCGGCAGCATCACCCGCAGCGACTTTGGCAGTATCTGCCGCTTTCATGGCGGTTTCGCCAGCTTTTTGAGCAGTTTCGCCAGCTTTCATGGCTCCTTCACTGGCCTTTTGAGCGCTTTCGGCAGCGGTTTTGCCAACGGTATCTTTTGCACCTTCAGTGGCGTTTTTGACTTCTTCTCCACAGGCGGTCAGAGAAAGAATGCTGAATGCGGCAACGGCTAATGTTGCGGCTTTAAAACGGTTCTTCATTTGTGTTCTGCTATCTAAGTTGTAAAATCGTGTTCAGGCATTTAAGTAATGTTACTTAGCGAAAATATTAATGCATGCTCTCTAAAGAATCAACAAAATGGCTAAATTTTATACAGACTTATCGCAGTCTTTAGTTAATTTTATTCAAGCGCAGGCTCTCTTTTTTGTGGCAACGTCGCCCAAAGAGGGGCGGATTAATCTATCTCCGAAAGGCATTAATACCTTTCGATGTTTATCTACAAGCCAAGTGGCTTACTTAGATCTGACCGGAAGCGGCAATGAAACAAGCGCCCACCTTGAAGAGAATGGGCGGATCACCATTATGTTTTGCGGTTTTTCGGATGAGCCGCTGATTCTGAGGCTGTATGGTCAAGGGCATGTCGTTCGTCCCCATGCGCCTGAGTGGATTCACTATGGCTCATTCTTTGAGCTGCTGCCCGGAACGCGCCAAATTATTGTGCTTGATATTGAGCAGGTGCAGACCTCCTGTGGTTTTGGGGTGCCGCTGCTCGACTACCAGGGCGATCGCCAAACCCTTCTAGACTGGGCCAAGGCAAAAGGAGACGAAGGGATACGGCAGTACCAGCAGCAGAAAAACCAGCGCAGTATCGACGGATTGCCCACTTATCTACTAGAGGGTTCGGAGCGTCCCTGAACCACCTAAAATGATGGGGATCTCTGATTGTTCAGAAGTGCTGATCTTTCCTTTATTCCTAAAGACGTCATGACGCAGCGCCCCAAAATTATTGTGCTTGACGATGATCCCACCGGATCCCAGACGGTTCATAGCTGTTTGCTGCTGACGCGCTGGGATGTCGAAACCCTGCGAATTGGGCTAGCCAACGCCGCACCGATTTTTTTTATTCTGACCAACACCCGCGCCCTAGCGCCAGAGGCAGCAGCACAGGTGACGCGGGAAGTTTGTGAAAACTTAAAAATGGCGATAGCAGCCGAATCCGTTCAAGACTTTTTGGTAGTTAGCCGCTCTGACTCAACCTTGCGAGGGCACTACCCCATCGAAACGGATGTTATTGCCGAAGCCCTAGGGCCGTTTGATGCACACTTTTTGGTGCCTGCCTTTTTTGAAGGCGGACGCATTACCCGCGATAGCGTTCACTATTTGATGGTGGATGGTGTGCCCACGCCAGTCCATCAAACCGAGTTTGCCAAAGACTCTGTGTTTGGATACAGCCATAGCTACTTACCCGACTACGTGGCAGAAAAAACAGAGGGTAAAATTGCTGCCGAAGTCGTAGAACGCTTTGTTCTAGAAGATCTGCGCGCGGGGAGTTTAGAAAGGCTGCTCAAACTCTCTCACAACAAATGCGTCGTCGTCGATGCGGAACAGCAAAGTGATTTAGACCAATTTGCCCAGGATGTTTTAGCCGCCGCCGCCAAGGGAAAACGCTTTTTATTTCGCAGTGCAGCTAGCCTTTTGACCGCCCTAGCTCAACTGCCGCCTCAACCCATTGCTGCCCAACAAATGGCTCAATATGTGAGGGGCCAGCAGCCTGGCGCTTTTATCGTAGGTTCTCATGTCAAAAAAACCACTGAACAGCTCTGTCACCTATTAAAACAGCCTGACATAACAGGGATTGAAGTCCAAGTTAGCGCCCTGCGAAACGCTCCAGATGCCTATGCCGCGATACTGAAAGAAACCTTAGCAACAGTACGAACCGTTCATGCACAAGGGCAAACGCCTGTCGTGTATACCAGTCGTGAAGAACTTCAGTTTGCAGAACCCGAAACACGGCTTCAGTTTGGTGAAAGGGTTTCGGCGCTGCTGATGGACGTTGTCAAAGGTTTACCGCCCAGCATCGGCTATTTAGTCAGCAAAGGCGGCATTACGTCTAACGATGTATTGAGTACGGGGCTTAACCTCAGAACAGCTTGGCTGCTGGGTCAAGTCATTCCAGGCTGTTCTGTGGTTCAAACCACGCCAGAGCATTCACTGTTCCCTAACCTACCTGTGGTGCTTTTTCCAGGCAATGTTGGCGATGAAGCGGGGTTGACGACCGTTTATCGGCGTTTCAATGTAGCCCTCTTCAACAACGCCTCCCCAACAGACGTGGCATAATGAGGCGTCACTACTCAAAATGCTGCTGTTGGCTATGGCTCCTGTTTCAGAACCACCGTCTACTCTCATCCAGCCCCTTGCGGCAAATCCCGAAAATTTAGAGCTTCAGCTCCCTGATCCTGAAAATGAAGATTTAACGGATTTTGACTTTTTAGAGCAGGTGGAGACGGTCTGGCAAGTCTGCGATCGCTTTGACCTGCAAACTGAAATCTGGCGAGGACGGATTTTGAAGGCGGTGCGCGATCGCGAAAAGCGGGGCGGCGAAGGTCGAGGGGTTGGGTTTCTCAACTGGCTCCAAAACCACGAAATTAGCAAAACACAGGCTTACCGCCTGATGGAACTAGCCAACAGTGCCGACAGCCTTTTGGCAGATGGCAAGCTAGAGCCAGAGTCGATGAACCTCTTCAGCAAATCGGCCTTCTTAGAAACGGCTCAAGCCGAGCCAGAAGTGCAGCAGATGATCACCGAAGCAGCCCGAGACGGCAAACGGATTACCCGTCGTGAAGTGCGTCAACTTTCTGATGATTGGACGGGGATGTCCTCGACGTTAATTCCAGCCGAAATCAAAACGAAGGCAGCAAATAACACCATCCCCAGTCGCTACCTTGCGCCGCTCGCCCATGAGCTAGAAAAGCTCCCGCCTGAACACCAAACGATATTGCAAGCAGAACTGACAGAAAGCCCTGACATCGAAACCCTCAAACAGGTGACGGCTGAAGCTAAATATTTAGCAAAATACCTAGATTCCTCTGCCCATGTGCAGGCATTAGAAGACAGCGGCATTGACCTAGAGCAGGCGCTAGAAGAAGCCCTGCGCGTGGGTTGCCTCAACACCGCTGCTGATTTAGTGCATCAGGCTGCCCAACTAGAGCAGTGTATGGCAAAGCTCCACATGACCTGGAAGCGCCTAGGCAAGCTCTCAGAGCGCCTTTATGTAGACAGCGGTTCGAGTACGCCCCAGCTTCGGCAGCTTTTGCAGTCTCTCGAAAAACTGACCACCGACACGCTAGAACTAGACTGGGGATCTGGAGAAAATAACCTACATCCCGTTCTGATTCGTTTTAAGGTTTTGACAGAAGCCCATGAGCCAGACGACGCCACAGCCTAAGAGCAGCGGGCAGTGGAATGCTGTTGAGCCAGGGCTGTATCTCCTGCGTTGGGGTACCCTTGATCTCTATCTGCTGAAGGCATTGTGGATGCCGTTTTTGTTTGGCGTCAGTACGTTTTTAGGGATTAGCCTCACCCTAGGCTCTCTGTTTGATTTACTGCGACAGGTGAGTGAAAAGGGGCTTCCACTGGGTACTGCCCTTCAGGTTTTAGGCTTAAAAATCCCGAGCTTCTTAGTTTTGGCCTTGCCAATGGCGATGCTATTGGCGTGTTTAGTGGTTTATAGCCGTTTAGCGCGAACCAACGAAATCACGGCCTTTCGGAGCCTTGGCATTAGTGCTATTCGGCTTGCAGTGCCGGGACTCCTTTTGGGCCTATGGGTCACGTTTTTAACTTTTGCACTGGGTGAATTTGTGGTGCCTGCTGCCAATCTGCAAGCAGCGCAACTGATGAATCAGGCGATCAGTCAGCCTAGACCTGCGTTTAGAGATAAAAATATTTTCTATCGCGAATTTGAGAAAGACTCACTCTCACGGGTGTTTTATGCGCGACGGTTTGATGGCGATCGCATGCAAGATCTCACCATCTTAAGCTTTACCCAAGGGATGCTCTCCCAAATTTTGGTCACAGATGCAGCCCGCTGGAACCCAGAAACCCAGGTCTGGGATTTAGTAAAGGGGACAGCCTATGCGCTGAGTGCCGATGCTCAAACCTATCAGGCCATCAACACCTTTGCAAAAACAGCCTTTCCCCTGTCTCGTGGTCCCCTAGATCTCGCCACCGAGACTCGCGCTGCGGATGAAATGAGCATTATTGATACCTATCGGTTTTGGCGGTTAATTAAAGGTACCGGAGAGGTTAAATACACCCGTCAGCTTGGGGTACGGCTTCAGACTAAGGTGGCGTTTCCCTTCATTTGTGTAGTATTTGCCTTGGTGGGGGCAGCAATAGGGCTACAGCAGCGACAGCGCTCTAGTTCAAAGGGCTTTGGCCTCAGCCTTGCCATTATTTTTGGGTACTACACCGTTTCGTTTACCACGCGATCGCTGGGTGAGGCGGGGGTGCTTTCAATTTTTGTAGCGGCTTGGGTTCCTACCATTGTGGGGCTATTGATTGGGGGAAAGCTGCTCTATGATGCCAATCGTTAGACACCAGTTGTTAGAGTGATTCAGTCAGCGATATTTGCACCAAAGCGATAGCCTTTTCCATAAATAGTGTGGATCAGCGGTGCCTCTTGAGGAGCCTCAATTTTGCGGCGCAGAAGGCGGATATGGGCGGCGAGTACGTTGCTGGCTGGCTTTTCTTCTGTGGGCCAGACCTGCTGATAAATTTCTTCGTGGGTTAAAAGCTGCGGATGCTGCATTAAAAAGGCTAACAGCCGACATTCTTTTTCAGAGAGGGCAATCATCCGCCCATTGCGGTAGGCGACTTGATTCTCTACATCTAGCGCTAACCCTTCTGCACTAATGCGAGCGCTAAGGGCTGCATCTTCCTCAACGGCGGCTTTGGTACTGAATAAATCGCTACGGCGCAGCAGCGCCCGCACCCGTGCCAGTAGCTCCCGTAACTCAAAGGGTTTTACTAAATAGTCGTCTGCACCCGCATCTAGCCCCTGCACACGGGCATCTAGGGTATCTTTGGCAGTCAAAAACAGCACAGGGGTAGCGTCTCCCTGCGATCGCAGGTTCTGACATAGCTCAATGCCTGATTGCTTGGGCAGCATCCAGTCTAGAATCAGCAGTTCATAGGATGCCCCTACCCCCTGGTGCGTCTGAATCATTTGCAGTGCGGCTTCACCATCGAAAGCCACCTCTACGGCATAGCCCTCCCGCTTGAGCGCACGGCACAGCGGCTCTGTTAGCTCAACCTCATCGTCTACCAAAAGAATTGACATACGCTCTTGGCGATCGCCCTCGATACATCTGAAGTCAAAACGCCTAAACCATAGAATAATTGTACGACAGGCACTTAGAATGGCTTGTGCTATGCACAATGGACTTTTCTAAAATCATCCCCATGCAGACCAGCCGCTACGGCTTTATTGGCAAGTTACTTGTCGTTTCAGCTATCCTCTCTATCGGCATTAAAGAAATTGGGCCTCAGCTTGCCATCCCTGCCACGCAACCCATCGTTTTGACCCTAGTGCTGTTGCCTACGGTAGTGATGGGCTTAGTCTTGGGCTTGCAGTATCTTATGGAGCGCCGTTAAGTCAGAAATCTCTAAAGCAGCGATAGAATCTTCCGCTAGATGTGAGGTGCTTAATATAGCCCTATCGCGGTTTAGCCAGATGCCTTGCAAGCCAGCAGCAACAGACCCTTCATAATCTTCTGACCAGCTATCTCCAACATGCCAAGCTTGGGTGGGTTGGTACTGATGTTTGGCGATCGCCGCTTCAAAAATCTCAGCATCTGGTTTTGCAGCACCCACTTGGGTTGAAATCGTAACAGATTGAAAGTAGTGGCCTAACTCTAATGCCTCAAGAACGGCATAGAGACGGCTATCGAAGTTAGAGATAATGGCAAGCTCAATCTCAAGCGTCTTGAGCTGACCTAGCATCTTCCACGTTTCTGGGTAAAGAATCCAGGGATCTGCTGTTTCAAAATAGGTAAATAGGGGCTGGAAAAATGTGTCGAAGTCTGGCAGTTGCTTCAGCGCACCCACGGCTTCAAAGCTTTGCCAAGCAACGGTGCGCCACCAGTCATACTCTAGGTGCTGTAAATCTTGGGGGGCTGCTTGGGCAAATGCTGCGCGTGGTGCAGCCCTAAAGCTTTGAATAAAGGCTGTATTAAGCTGTTGAGCATCTAGCGTCAGCCCCACCTGCTGTGCAAACTGGGCATAAATTTCGCCGACAGTGCCGCGCACCCCAAATAAGGTGCCAACAGCATCAAAAAAAATAATTTTGGGTAAAGCCATGAAAAGGAATCTGAAGGCTCAAAAAAAATGGGCAGCAGTGCAGAAAACAGCAACTAGCGTTAAGAGGGTTTTATTTTATCCTTCTTAACGCTACATTAAACTGGGGATCACGGCTTCTGTTAACTGATTATTCCGATTTTGATATGTCCTTATGCCCGGCCTGTCAACAGCCCCTTCGCAGAATGGCGCGCAAGCCCCTTGAGCGATCGCTGAGCTATATTATTCCCGTGATGCGCTATCAGTGCTTTAATTCTGCCTGCCGTTGGCGGGGGCTTCGCTTTAACCTAAAAGCGCATCCTCTACTTGCCCCAAGAGACAAAGCGAAAGATTCAGATCGCCCATCTACTTAGGAAAGTATCTAAGTGCATGTAAGCATTGCTGATTTTGCCTTAGCCCAGTAATGCTTTCGCGGCTTCAATACTTTGGCGAATGGCAGTCGCCGAGTTGTGGAGTGCAATCTGTTCTGCCTCAAGTAAGTCAAGTTCTAACACTTGACTGATTCCGGTGCGTCCTAGACAGGCTGGCACGCCAATAAAAATATCGGAAAGACCGTATTCACCGTTGAGGTACACCGCAGCAGGCAAGATGCGGGCACGGTCGTAAAGGATGGACTCTACCATGGCACAGGCCGAAGATGCGGGGGCAAAGTAGGCGCTGCCTGCCTGCATCAAACTCACAATCTCGGCTCCGCCATTGCGGGTGCGCTCTACCAATCGTTCGATGGTAAGCCCATCCATTAGTTCGGTTATGGGGATGCCGCTGACGGTGGAGTAGCGCGGCAGCGGCACCATCAAATCGCCATGTCCACCCAGCACCATAGCGTTTACGTCCATAATCGACACGTTTAGCTCTAGGGCAATAAACGTGCCGAACCGAGCGGCATCCAGCACCCCTGCCATCCCTAAAACTTGGCGGGGCGGAATGTCGGCGGCTTCCCAGGCTAGGTAGGTCATGACATCTAGCGGGTTTGTGACCATGAGAATGATGGCGTTAGGCGATTGGGCGATCGCCTGTTTCACCACGTTCACCACAATATTGGCGTTGGTTTTAAGCAGGTCATCTCGGCTCATGCCAGGTTTACGGGCAATGCCAGCGGTTATGACTATCAGGTCAGAGTTTTGGGTGTGGGCGTAGTCATCGGTGCCAATGATGGTGCGATCGTGTCGCTCAACGCCGCGTGCTTCCATGAGGTCTAGGGCTAATCCCTTGGGGCGACCCGGCTGGATATCGAGCAGCACGACATCAGCTAAGTTTTTTTCGACTAGGCGCTGGCCTAGGGTGCTGCCCACATTCCCTGCGCCAATAATAGAAACGCGAGCAGATTGTGAGCAGTGAGAAACGGCTGTGGTCATCATCTCAATCACCTCAGAACGACGGATTGGATAGACGCGGGTGCTTCTTTCTAGCGCTATTTCGCAGCTTCAAGCTGCTCTACCGCCAGCCAAACTGTGGAAGTGGGCACCAGAAATTTAATTTGGGCATAGTTGCCGCTTAGCTCCACCACTTCTCCGGTGCCGTCAAAGACATAGGGGGGAAGACGGCGATCGCTGGCCTGAGCCTCAATGCTGTTCTCAAACTTTTCGCGCAGGAGGCGAACTAAATCACCTTTTTTGATTGCCATAGAGTTTGTGCGGTATTAGGCTGTTTTCTGTCTCTATTGTACTGCCACTCGCTCTGCTGTCCTCACAATTTGAGTATTCCGCCGTAGGTCGTGGCCTTCCTATGCATTCTCCACAGGTTAAGCCGTGCCTGTACGCGCCGCAATCACAATTCGGGCACAGGCTTCAGCGTCAGAGAGTGCCTGGTGATGCACGAGGGGAATGTTGAGGTAGTCACACACATTTGGAAGCTTGGTGGGGTGAAGCTTCCAGGTTTTACGGGCAAGCTGCACGGTACATAAAAACGGGTGAGATGGCCTGTCGATGCCGTAGTTGTCACAGCAGGCATACAAAACGCCCTTGTCAAAAGAAGCATTATGGGCGGCGATCGCCTCAGCCCCCTCAAAAAGCGTATGCA
>JBGSVR010000711.1:0-7021 GCA_041752855.1 Thermosynechococcaceae cyanobacterium | reverse complement strand
GCTATGTTTCAGGCGTGGGGCAATACGCCAGAACAGTTTGTTTTAGATCAGCCTGGTGCTAGGCTTTTAGCCGCTACTGAAGCCTGGTGTAAAGCGCAAGGGACGAATGTGACGGCGCTGGCACAGATTTATCAGGTGCTTGGCCTGCCGCCCATCAATGCCCTTACGGATCTGCCGGAGTTTCGTCTAGAGGAAGACTGTCTTGTGCTTGCGCGATCGCCGCATTCTTTGAAGTGGCACTATCGTATTGGCGCACCTTCCCATGAGGTGATTGTGCTAGATACCCGCACCCAGCGAGGCTATCCCCTTGAAAGCGCCCCAGATGAACCCCCTCAGCTTTTGAGTCCCGGCGCATACCAGCAGCAGCTATTACCCATGCTGATAGCAGCTCAGCAGGAGGATCGTTCTTCAACCCCTTTGACATTAGTGATTGCACCCACCAATGTTTTTACGCTAGAGCTTTTGGATCGGCTACAGGCGTTTGGAAAGCATCACAAAAAATCCTTTGATATGGACATTGGAGATTCTTGGAATCTCGAAGGCAGTTCACGATGGCAGCTTTTACAAACCCTATTCAACGAACGACAGCAGGTGATTTTGCTCTCCGGCGATATTCACTATGGCGCGGCACTTCGAGTGGACTACTGGCATAATTTAGCCGAAGGATCAGGCCGTTTTCCGCAATTTCGACCGCAGCCCAGTGCCTGTTTAGTGCAGCTTACAGCCAGCGCAATTTGCAATTCAGAGTCAATTACCGAAATTTTACAGACGAAAATTAAATCGCTTTTCCCAGAGCGTCGTCGCTATTGGATGGGTTCTCCACCGGACTATCACGAAATTGAGGTGACACCTAGTGTATGGCGATCGCTCTACTGGAAAATGTGCCGCAAACTCATGGTTCAAAATCCAAAGCGAAAACATCTATTGAAACCCCAAATCTCCTCTCAGCCCCCAGAGGGGAATGATTCTTGGGGGTATCGAAGCGAGTGGTTATTACGTCAGCCCGTCAAACGCTTGCGCTGGAGTCAGCCTCCTGCTTGGCTTCCTCGTGTGATTCAAGCGCAGATTTCATCCCGTCGTCTTCGGCACAGGCTTTTGGCAGCGATCTGGCAGCGGCGCTGGCTACAAGAAGGGAAAGAAGTTGTGGGGTTAAACAATATCGGCCTAGTGCAGTTTAATAGCTCAGAAGAGTCAGGGTCTGTCCCAATCGTCATCTATGATCTGTATTGGTATGCACCTTGGAAGGCGCTCCAAATCGTTTACAGTCGCTACAGCACTCCGCTAAAACCGTACAGATGACTAATAATCGCAGACTAAATATAGTTAGGCAGACCTTCTTAAAGATTGATTTATGGAAATAGCGATAGCAATAATAAGCGTTATAGTTACTGTGTTTCTATGGCTTTTTCCACCAGAACCACTCAGAAAAATATTTAAACTAAATGGTAAAAAAGATGATGAATCTGGATCTTTACACTTTTTAATTCGCTTAGGAGAATTATCAGATAACTACTGGGATAAGGTGGAAGCGCCTTTAAAAGCTAATATGATTGCTCCTTTTCAAGAGCAGTGTTCCCAGTTTTTCCAAATTTCTTTTGCTAAATTTGTCGATGACGTAGATCCCAGTTTTGACATAACACTTGTAAGTGAGCTGAACTCGGCTGTAGTACTTTATGAACTAGGAATAGAAATCGTAAGTGTTGCACATGAAATAAAGTTTTATGGTGAGCCTCAAGCAGCCAAAATATTGCAGCAGGCTTCTTATACGATTGAAATTCCAGATATCCGTGCTGATATTGAATCTGAACTGGGGCGGTTTCCCAGATTGCTGGAACCACGAAATGTGAATATGTCCCTCTCAGTACCTAAGCCAGATCTCTTTAGACTCGAACCAGAAAGCACATTTCGATATGAGTTTTTGCTTAAAAACTATGTTGCCCATATGCCAAATTATGCTGTTCTTCGGTTTTGGGTCTTGACTCAAAAAAGAAAGTACATTTCGGATCCAATTCATGTTTTTACGTTGTAGTAAAATTTTGTCTGTAACTCTATGCCTAACAAGCGCGTGTACACGGAACGGAGGCAGATGCTATCGGTATGATGCAAATATTGTCGCCGTCCGGTGACGCGCAGGCCGTTAGACTGGTAAGTTATTGATGGGACTTTAAGTCGAAGCTTGCTTCTAGTTGTTACAATAGGAAAAATTAGTTTCTATCATGAGTTCAGTCGTAAATTTATAACTCTATGAACATTAAAGCAGTTATTCATCCAGCAGAAGAAGGAGGTTACTGGGCAGAAGTTCCCGCACTTCCTGGTTGCATTACTGAAGGAGAAACCATAGATGAAGTAATGACTAATTTGAAGGATGCTATTGAGGGTTGGCTCGATGTTGCTAATCAACGTCAGATAGCTCAGTCAACTGATCAAATAGTTGACATCGCTGTATGAAATCTATTTCAGGCAAACGACTTTGTAAAGTTGTAGAGCGAAAAGGCTGGATTTTGAGAAGAGTAACTGGCAGTCATCGTATCTATGAAAAAGCTGGCGTGGAACAAATTCTGTCAATTCCAGTACATCGTGACCAAGATTTAAAGCTTGGAACATTGAAAGCCTTAATGAAAGTTGCTCAGTTATCTGAAGAGGATTTACGTTAACAAACCCTTTTTCATAATGGTGAAATAATTACAGTAGTTTAAGTTGGTATGATGCACTGTCGAGCTACTGCACGCACCGGAATGGAGCGTTACGCTATCTGGTGTGATTGAAAGTTTATCGCCGTCCGTTGATGCATCAACGTTACAAAATCTGTTCCAAAATTGTTGGATCTTTAATCTCTTTATCTTTTGAGAGCAGTAATACCTTAGACACCACTTCCGCCGTTTTAGGGTCATTATCTACAAACGGTAGAAAAATTCTGCCGCGATGCTGCGAAGGCACTGGAATAATGCAGAGTGCCCCCCCTGGCTGACGATGCACCATCGCACTACCGAGATGAATGGAATAGCTACCTAAATGACCCTCAATCAACACATGAGATCCCTGGATCTGGACATTGATGAGCTTTAGCAGTCGGCAGGTTTCTCGAACCAAACTTGCCCTCATTTCTACCGTTGAGGTGGTTGCCTCAGGGTCTACGCCGCCTTGATGCGCGACGCTGACCACCAAGTCTAAATCACGCATTACCTCACTAAACAGCGCTGGCGGAATCTCAGTGAGGGGAAGTGATTCCCACTCATCGCGTCGATGAAAGTGAACGCCTGCAAGGGTTAGCCCTTCTACTTCTAGGGGGGTATAAAACCCATTCAAAAACTCAACTTCGGCAATTAAACCTTCTTGGTGAAAGGTGCGCCGCACGCCTTCTTCTGGGGCGGTAATCCAGCCGCGTGTGCCAAATAGCGCCAATGCCTGACGCGGGTTAACCTGATGCCCCTCATACCGTCGAGAAATTTTTTCGGTTTGCTCAGCGGCGGTAAGCACATACAGCTCTCGAAAAACTTGCTTAAAGGGCTGAGTACGAGACTGAACAAAACAGTCTTGCTGCCACAAATGCCATTCGTTTGTCGCCAGCAAATCGGAGGGATGAGCAATCCGCAGTGCTTGCGACTGAATAGGCTGAATGCTGCCGTCATGCCGCAGGAGCGCGGTGCCCTGCTCTATCAAATACCCCATCTCTGACTCGCCAATGAGAATTATCTGATTGAGCATGGGTGCTAAAACAGCATGATGTGTAAGCTGAATTAGCTCCTCTGCGGCAAAGCGATCGCCTCGACACATGGCCTGCTCTAGAGAAATCCGCATTCGTGAGGCTTGGCGGGTGATGTCTTGTTTGCGCGCTGTAATGGCCTGAATTTCAGGGTTTTTCTTGAGCTTGGCGGGGATAGCCTTTAAGGGTTTGCCCTGTTTTGCAATGGCGATTTCGGGTTCGCCTAGAGTATTGATGGATAAACTTACGCTCACTTCATCCACAGTGACGACTTGGGCTTTGCCGGATAGATCTGCGATCGCCGCTGCTTCCATTGCCCACTGCAATCGTTGCGGATCTACAAACCCAGCCGTCCTAGCGAGGTTTTCTAGCCCAATTTCAACACACAGCTTTTCGCTGGCCTGACGTTGAGAGCCAAATTTTTTGCTGGTGCGTAAAAATTCCTGAAGAAACTGGTAGCGACTCAAAATCTCTGCGTCGCGTTTTTTGCCTTTGGGGAGGGGAAGTAAGCCTAAGGCACGAACCGAATCTTGATGGCGTTTTTGGGTGATGCGATCGCGCAGCACTTTGCTGTCACTTCTGCCCAGCATGGCATCGGCAAACAGCTTTGCCCGCTGATGCCCAATTCCGCTGGAGGCGTACTGAGCGGTTTCATAAAGCTGGAGCCAACGCTCTTGCTTGAGGCGCTTGTAGACTCGCAAGAACCACTCCACGTCTACCGCCCCGTCCATAAGGCTCTGGGTAGAAAGTGGGGTACGTTCGCTAATTTGGGCTTCCCAGGTTTCGCGCACGTCTTGATCGACTGACCAACTGGTGTCTTTGGTGTGGGCATGGATCCACCACACTGCGTCGGCAAAACCAGCCCAGTCTAGGGCGTGTTCGACGTAGTTGACCCATTGGGGTGCATAAAAGGCAAATTGAATCAGTTTTTCGGCAGAAATTTGAGCCGAAGCAACCCGCTGGCTAAATTCTGCGGGGGTATCTTCGGGGGCAGGGAAGCTTACCCGCATGAGATGGCTAAACACGACAGCCTTACTGATGCTGCCATAGTTATAGCCTCGCACCAGCTTCTCTTGCCCCAGAGATTGGATGAGCTGAAGCACTATAGGGATGCCAGAGATAGATCGCAGGGCAAGGGCTGCGTGGGAGGCTGCGGTGGGGAAGTCCCCGCGCTGGAGTTCTACAGCTAAGATGCGCTGCCGACAGCGATCGGCTAGGGCAACTAAATCAGGATGCTGAGTGTATTCTGGCTGAAGTTTACGACGGGTTAAATCTGATAAATCTCGAAAATCAGTTCTCAGATTAGCCTTCAATTCTGCAAGGGACATAGATGTCTGGTTAGAGGTCGCCAACCTGTTAGAGTCCTGAACCCCCAATAGGAAAAAGATCAAATCGGCTTCCGTTGCTTCCCCTATGAGAGAGACACTGTAGACATCCCACAGGGTGGTGACTGGGCGATAGGATGCCACCCAAGCATCAATCCATCGCAGCAATTGCCACCCTCTCAATTGATAACTCTGCCCTTCTGTGGGCTGCAATCTTTGAATACGTCGTAGGAGCTGAATCCATTCGCTCAAGAGGTTGTCAATACTGCCCCGAACGCTCCGATAGCTGCGATCGAGCCATGCGGGGTTGGTTTGTAACGCTTCGACAGGGATGATTTGTAATAGCGTGGCGATCGCATCCAGCATAAAACGCATACTTTGCTGGGGTGGATACAGGTACAGCAGCCAGTCAGCAATAGCTTGCACAAGATGCGGGTAGCGTAGGCTCAAAGCCTTACTGGCAAGGGATTGAAAGGTAGACGTTAATTGCTTTAGTGCCTGTTGCTGCTGGGCTGCGCCTGCTGTTTCATCATGACGAATCTCATTAAATCGCTCAAAGCTGGGGCTAATGGCGCGGAAGAGTTCTAATCCATCCTCATCTCGCAATGGGGCAGACCGATCCTGCCACCAGTTCTCCCAAACGTCAGCCAACGGCAGTAGCGCTAAATTTTCTTCACGGGATAATCTAGGGTCAATGCGTGGAAAATTCCAGTCCACGTTACCCAGAAGTTCTTCTTGCTCTCCTTGCCAATTTTTGATTTTGATGGGCGTTTGGCGATGCTCATGAGCCAACTCATCTAACGCAAGAAGACAAGCTTGAGAGGCTTCGGTCTGAAACTCGGCTGAGGCTGAAGGTTGAGGCGCAATCAATGGAGTAAGTTCGGTTAGCTCAATCAATCCCAGAGCATTGGTGAGGGTAGGTTCTTCGGCTTCTGGCTCAAGAATACTGCCTAAAAGCTGGGTTTCTGTGGTGGTCAGCTTAGCCCGATTAGTTTGATATTCTGTCGCCAATGCCCGACTGGGTTCAACCAGGCGATCGCCCAAGACAAGTTCGCGCAATAGCTCTAGCCCTGCCTGTCGTTGCGGAGCCTGTTTTGCTTGCAGAAGGCGTTGGGCTGCGGCGATCGCCATTTCATCTTCTTGATTGAGCAATAAGCCTAAAATCCCGCGCCGCAAATCGCTCGCCTTACGGGTCAAAAGCTGCTCTAGCGGAATGCTTTCCTCGACCGTAATTTTGCACCGATGCAACAGACGTAAAACTTCCTCTCGCACCCATTGGCTGGTGTCTCCGACCAACTCCAGCAGTATTTCCCGAATTTCTGCATCCCAAGGCTTCACTTCGGCTAGGCGATGGGCGATGGTTCTGCGTTGGTAGCCATCCACAATCGGCAGTAGCGGAATGAGTCGCTTGGGCGATCTCGTCCCCTGTTGCGCCAGCATTGCGGAAGCGACCAACGCTTGACTTGCCTCTAACTTCATCCACTCCCAAACCATAGGGGGAAGCGTTTTGGGCTTTGCTGGAAATCGAGCAAGATTTTCCTCTAAACGCTCAAACGTGTCGGAGTTTTCAAGAACTGCATACCGGAGTGACTGTACGGCAAGGGTTGCGACGGCTAAATCGCGATCGCCTACAGCAGGTAACAGCGCCAACCGTGCCGGAGTAATCTCTAGCTGCGTCAAAAAATGAACTGCCACAAACCGATGGGTTGCTTCGGAATGGTTGAGTAGGTTAGTTGCGAGGGGGATAGCGGCGATCGCATCCATAAACCCCGCACTCCAAAGCGCCAAATACGCTGCCTGCGGATCTTCGCTGGTTAAGGCGGCTGCCCGTGCAGCTTCATCTTCTAGATATTGGCTCACTTGGGTCAGTATTTGCTTCGCCTGTTTCTCATTGAGAGATTCCAGCCCAAACCCAAACCACACGTCAATTGCCCGAATCACAGCGCTAAAGCGCGTTAGGTTCTCTGCCACAATCAGCCGTAACATTCGCCCG
>JBGSVR010000710.1:0-6816 GCA_041752855.1 Thermosynechococcaceae cyanobacterium | reverse complement strand
TTCTGATAGCTCCAGTTTGCTTAGCTTCCAATCGAGGGCATCCGCAGAAGAACCCTGTTTTTCGTTGCCGTTATCATCCTGCACAATATCCGATTGAAACACCGCATGACGCAGGTCATTGATATCCCAGCGATCGCCCTTTTTAGACTTGCGCATTAAGTTAAATGCTTTGTTGAGAATCGACTGCTGGCGCTCACTCATTTCTGGCAGCAGCGCCATCACATCCCCGTAGTCGAGAGACGAGTAGCGAATGCGAATATCTTGAGGATGCAGAATCTTCACCTGAGGTTCATAGCCATCCTCGCCCCGAAATGCCGGATTATTGCGTAGTCCTTCTAAGGTGCCGTACTCCCCGTGGGGGTCAAAAATCATCACCGCTGCGCGATTGTGAGGGCGCATGAGTTCTTCAACCAAAACCCCTGCTGTGTAAGATTTCCCAGAACCCGTCCCAGCCAAAATTGCCATGTGGGTACTCACCAGCTCTTTAACATCGAGGGAAATGGGCACCGCCTTCCCTTCTCGCAGCAGTAAATGCCCTACATGGGCAGAACCCACCGCACCTACGGGCTTTTTGTTCAAAATTCCGGTTAAGGAGACATCATCTGCCAGAAATACCTTTGCCCCTGGCTCAGGGGGGCGGCGTGGGTTCATAAACCCAAGGCTGGGGTGAAAGTAGCCAATCACCTCCACGGCAACTTCATAGATTTCAGGGCTGGGGTACTTAAAGCCAATCAGTGCGGCGATGGTGCTGGGGTCTACTTCGCTATCGGCAAAGATGCGATCTGGTAGGTGGTCAACCAGGTGGCAACCCGAAATTTTGCCCAGAATATTGAGGGTGTCCCCCTCCGCATTTTCGACGCGGTAGTAAACAAATTCGCCAATTTTGATGTGATCGGTCTGGGCTGTAATAAAGACGTACTGGTTACCGCTTTCCCCTGGCCCTTTGACCGTGCCGATAATGTGCATTGTGTCTTTAGGTAGACGGGCAAGCGCCATGAATTCTCCTGTCAGGATGCGGTGATGCGTTGGAGTTTAGCACTTGGGTTTGATCTGCGTATCGCATTAAAATATGGTCTCAGTTTTGACCATCTTGCTCAAGGCAGTGTTTTAGAAACGTCTCATAGCGTTTGGCATATTCTGGGTTGCGCTGCTTTGCCTTGCCAATGGCGGCGATCGCAGCGGGTAGTTCGCCCATTTGAAAATGCACATAGCCCAAGCCATAGTAGCTATTGGCATGATGATCGTTGAGGGCAATGGCACGCTGAAACGCGGCGATCGCCCGTTGATAGTCCTGCTGATGAATGAGTGATAGACCCATGCCGTAATACGCAAGCACATCTCTGGGGTCAAGGCGCGCCGCCTTCTGGAACGCTGCAACGGCACCGATAAAATCTTGGTTCCGGTAGAAGACAGCGCCAAGGTTACAGAAGAGGGTTGACTGAGTGGGGCGAATTTCAATGGCCTGTCTTAGCGAGGCTGCCGCTTTTTGATACTGGGCAAGATAATACTGCGCGATGCTTAGCCCATTAAGTGCCTCAACAGACTGCTTTTCTCTTTGCAGGACGCGCTTGAAATTATCTACTGCCCCTTCAAAATTCTGCTGCTTTAGCTTAATAAGGCCGCGCTGAAGCCAAACCTGAGTCCAGGATTGATCGGATTCGGTTTGGACATAGGTGGTGGTTGAGGACAGCGGCATTTTGAGGGGAGCTGGCTGGATCGCAGTGAAGTCCTCAAGGTCTTCTGAGGTGGGGTGAATCAGATCATCGCCAAACGATGCTTGCTGACGGTCGAGATGGTTGGCTAAGGCTAAACCTTCTTTGAATAAATGGGTTGTATTAACCAAAGCATCTGGGTTTTGGCTTTGCATGACTAAATGCCGTGAGGAGGTTTTGACGTCTTGCGCGAGATCTTCCATCGTTTTGCTGCTTTACCCTGTGTGTGCCTTTAATTCATTTAAGCGATGCTGCGCCCGATGAATTTGTTGATCCAACGCATGAGCCATCTCAGCTAAGAGATCTCTGCCCGTGTGTTCCCCTCTCTTTGCTTTTATTTGTAGCTGAAAAAGGTCTGTTTTTTCTAGTCTTTTAATTTTTTTCTCAATACTTGCCAGCCGCTGCTCACTCTGCACAATCTGACGAATGGTGCGAATGAGTTCGGCATTGAGATCTTCGCCTTGCACCGACTCAGGATCATTAGCCCAGTCTAGAAACAGCGTCTTCAGTCGCTCAAGATCGCCACATTCATAGGCGCGATTGGCCTCTGCCATTAGCAATTCCCGCCTTGCACGGGCTTCTGGCTCGGTCGCGAGGTCAGGGTGAATAGCTTTAGCAAGCTGGCGATAGATCTGCTTTAGCTCACCTGAGGGTTGGAAGTCATGAGTTGAGGCAAGACAGGCCATATATTCTTCAATTTGGGCTTCAATACGCTGAAGCTCTTGCTGCCGCATACCAACGACCTGTAGATACAGCCGCTCAAAGGCGTGGAGTTCCGCCTGAAACGTCGCCAGCTCCAGCTCACGCTCTGCTAAACGGGTTTCAAGACCCGCAAGTTCAGTGCGCTTGTTCTGGAGTTCCTGTTCTTCTGGGCTGGGTTCTCTAATTAAGCCGCCTGTCATTACGCAATCTTGAAAGGTTTAGGAGTTGAGACAATACTGTTCGGATAAAAGGCAAAGACATTGCACTTGCCCCCCTACCCCCCAATTCTGGGGGGAAATGACCCTAGTTTTCGGCTTTCTCCCCCCAGAATTGGGGGGCGGGGGGGCTAATGCAGGGATGAATAGACTTAACCGAACAGTATTGGGAGTTGAGAGGTTCGTTATTAGTGGGTTTCATTTAATTCTTTGACTAGCTTATCAAGCGCAGTCTGCATTAGGCTACGAACCCGTTCATAACAGTCATTCACATAGTCTTCATCTTTTGCCGCATCGGGTCCATAGCGATCAAACACAATGGGCGGGCAAACCCGCGTATGAATGGTAGCGGGGAATGGAATATGGGGCAATGGACCCACGGCAATGCCCCACGGCATTCCTAAATAGATGGGGCACACTTCTGGGTCAATGCCAAGGAGCCAAGGTAGGCCAAACTGCTGCCGCACCGCCTGCACCTGAGGATAAATATCTGTTAGCACTATCAACGTTTCGTGGGCACCGCAGGAAATCGCGGGTACGATGGGCACTTCTTCTCGAAGGGCAAGCTTAATAAACCCTTGACGACCATTAAAGTGAATGTCATGGCGGAGCGGATAGGGGCGAAATACGTCCTGAATGCCCCCGGGATAGACCAAGACGCTGGCTCCAGACCGCAGTGCGGCGATCGCCATCTTCGGGTGCGCCCGTAGTGCGCCGCCCTGCACTGCCATCCGTGCCAGCGTGGGCATTACCTGCCAAACCTTAGGATGCATTAGCCCATACATCGGGCGTTCGGTTCCAAATCGCCAGAACCAGTCCGTCATCATCATGAACATATCGGGCGCTGCCATGCCGCCATTATGGGAACCCACATAGAGCGCCGTGTTCTCAGGGCAGACATGCTCCCAGCCGTCGGTCGTCACGCGAAAGTAGTAGTGGTATAGCCACTCCCACCAAGGCATAAGCTGCTCAATGACGCGCGGGTCGCGGTCTGCTAAAGACCAGCCGTTTAAGGTATCTGCTGGGGCTTGCTCTGCCTTGACGTACAGATCAGAAACCTTACTCAAGGCTGGAAGGATGGAGAGAAAATGAGGCCGCATGGTTTCAATCAGCAATGGGTGAGGCGCAGCGCAAGATTAAAGAGTCTCGCAATGTTACCACGTCAGGTTCTTTCAGCTTTAGCCTCAAAGAAATGACAATGCCCAACGACCCATCAAAACAATGAAGGGTACTGCCATCATTGCACGCGCTTCATCGATGTGACTGAGTTGGGTACAGCCAATGTACAAAATTAAAATGCTGTAGCAGCCTGCTATGTTTCCTAAAGCGAACAGAATGCTGCTGCCTAGTGGCGCAACAAAACTGCCCACAATCATGAGCAAGGCGATCGGTAAGCTGGCGACGCCAGATACAAAAAGGTCGCCTGAATAAGAGCCACGCCCCCGAGCCGCCACCAGTCGAGTCAGGGTAAGCGCGATCGCCACTACTCCGTAAGCCGCCAGCCCAGTCAGTGTGCTGGGGAGCAATAAAAATGAACCCGTTTTTGTCATCCAGTTGCCGAATATCCAACAGCCCACGGCGATAAAGCCGTAGAGTAGCCCTGCCCAACCTGCCTGAGCAGTTGTCAAACGGGCAAAGACAGGCAGCAGGTTTCCACTAGGGTTTAGCACCATGCCAGGAAGGTTGCTGAAGGCTAATTTCAAAAACTGTGCTGCCCCTGTCTGAGGTAAGCGCATCGCAGCAGTGGCGGGTGGTCGGAGTGTCTTCAGCAGTTGCTCTACCTGCTGAGTTTGAATCGCATTTTGCTGGGCGCGGAATAGCTCAATGGCCTTTTGTAGATCTTGGTAGGCTAGTCCCGTCTCTTTTAGCTCAAGCCTTGCTTGGGCACGACGGTAGTAGGCTTGCGCAAATGTTGTGTCTAGGGCGATCGCCTTGGTATATGCCTCGATAGCCCCCTGCGGATAGCCTAACCGCAGTCGGGCTTGCCCTTGATAAACATAAGCTTGGGCTGCATTGGGATCTCTTTGAAGAATTTGATAGCAGTCTTCTAAGACAGCTTTATCATTCTTCAGCGCATCATAGGCTTTAGCGCGGCCTAGGTAGGCTTCTGTCCCCCCTGGGAAAATGGCGATCGCCTGGGTGAAGTCTGCAATTGCACCGCGATAGTCTCGTTGAGAAAGCTTATGAATGGCCTGTCGATAGCACGATGGATAGGACTGAGGCTCGGCGGGGGCTTTATCTGAAGGCGATTCGTTTAAGAGTTTGTCGTACTGCGATCGCCGCTCAGCATCGCCCAAAACTTCATAGGCTTGCGAGATTAGCTTAAACTGCGCCGCAGCTTCAGCATCGTTCGGGTGCAGGTCTGGATGAACCTGTCGCGCCAGTCTGCGAAACGCTTTCTTGATGTCGGCAGAAGAAGACTGGTTGGAGATACGCAAGATCTCGTAGTAGCTTAAGGCTTTTGACATAAATTCAGAACTCAGGCGGGAGCGTTCCATTCCCCAGACTTGCCGCCGGATTTGTGCAGCAGATGAATAGACTCAATGGTAATACCTTTATCTAGCGCCTTCGCCATGTCGTACAGCGTGAGGGCTGCAATAGAGACTGCCGTAAGGGCTTCCATCTCCACGCCTGTTTCGGCCTTTGTGCGTACCCGTGCCTTAATGACATACCCTGGCAAGTTGGGTTCTGGCGTGATGAAAACTTTTACCCCCGTTAGTGGCAAAGGGTGGCACAGCGGAATTAACGCCGACGTTTGCTTCGCCGCCATAATGCCTGCAAGACGGGCAGTGCCCAGCACATCCCCTTTGGGTGCATTCCCTTGCTCAATAGCCTGGAACGTCTCTAGACTCATGCGGACTTTGCCCTGGGCGATCGCTTCTCTTAGAGTTGAAACTTTATCTGAGACATCTACCATATTGGCCTGACCTGACGCATCTAGGTGAGTCAGCGACGAAGGGGCATTGGGTAAAGACATAGTGTTTTTGATGGTTTACGAGTGCTAGACGAACGATGAGCTGGGACTTTGACGAGTTTGCCGTTGTTTTAGGCTGTATTCATGTTAAGCGACTGAATACGGTTTGAGCCGTTATTTTGCGAGAGAACAGGGGCCGCACTGGCTGATGAGTTACCGCCCAATTTACTCTGTTACATCCATGACGGATATGAGTCTCATCTGTATTGAATTTAGATGGATTGATATGTCAAATTCATGAACTAGTAAAGGGACATAAATCCTAGATTTATGGTTTCTACAAAACCAATAAAGCCCTTGCTTAAATAAGGTTTTAGATTAGACAATCTTATTCAACAGATTGAATTTAGATTTTCAAAATTTGAGCTGAAAATTTCGTTGTAAAGCGAAAGCTACATTTTATTTATGGGATAGAGGACTCAAATTTAATGATGTATTAACTAAATAATTATCATTCTTGCTAACTACAGATTAGTCAATGAATGAGTAAAAATAGGGAGTTAACGCTATGCAAGGCAATCAAGCCGAAAAAGTTTCTTTGTGTCCCAGCGCTCGACCAACGCTCGATCATAGCGTTGTGTTTGGTGTAGTTGGCGGTACGGTAGACGCCCCAAGGGTTGTTTACCTAAAGCAGGTTCAGGCTATAACGGAAGCATTAATTGCTAAAATTCAGCCCGTAACGCCTGCGGAGGTCTTTCGTACCGCATCTGCCTGTGAGACTAAAAGTTGTCAACATTTTGATGGGTCAAACTGTCGCTTAGCGACGCGGGTTGCAGAACAATTCCCTGCTGTTTCAAAGCAGCTTCCACCTTGTGCTATTCGTCGAGACTGTCGATGGTGGCAACAGGAAGGGAATGCAGCTTGTTTCAGATGCCCACAAGTGATTACAGATAACTACAATCCTTCAGATCTGATGAAAGCAGTTTCTATCCCAATTTCTGCTTAGGTCAGTTTATGTTAGCAGTATCTCAATTCACTCTTAGCTAATACGTTTAAGGAAGGTCATTATGTCTTTATTAAATTCCAATTCTGAATTTAATCATTTCAATGAAATCGAGGATCCAGATTTATTGGAAGACGCTGTCTACAATGCAGCAAGACGGCGCAGTCTACAATTAAACCTAGATGCCGATGTTTCAGAATTAAGCAAAGAAGAATTAACCTTACTTATGGGGGGTATAAGCTTTAATTTTCATCTGTTTGGATTTTTTAG